>JALVCY010000161.1 GCA_027009605.1 Saprospiraceae bacterium | reverse complement strand
TACGTCCTAGGCATGTTGGTCTCTCGGTATCTCGCAGGTAAAGCCATGCGAAAGTAGCGTTGGCATATTAAGGAAATTAGATTTTGAGTACAATAAAGCCCGATAATCTTAGGATTGTCGGGCTTTTACTTTGTTGATAATCAGCCGGTTAGACCTTTTGTCCTAAAAGCGAATAGCATTTACAATAAAATAGATACTGGAATCCTAATCCAACGCCTCCTTAGCCCCATAAGCCAAATCCCCGGCGTCCCCTAATCCGGGAACAATATAAGATTTTCCGGTGAGTTCTTCGTCGATGGCTCCGGCCCAGATATCTGCTTCGGGAAATTCCCGGCGGACATATTCTACGCCATAGCTCGATGCAATAATCGTCGCGATATGGATTTTTCTAGGGGTGCCGTGCTGGAGTAGCAAGTCCAGTGAAGTTTTGATAGAGCCTCCGGTGGCCAGCATCGGATCGACCAAGACCAAAGTACAGTCATCCAAATTCGGCGTGGTGATATAATCCGCTTTGATTTCGAAGGAGCCATCTTTGTGATGTCGTCGCATGGCCGCAATGAAAGCATTGTCCGCATAATCCCAAAACTGTAAAAATCCCTGATGTAGGGGCAAGCCGGCACGAAGTATGGTCGCTAAGACAACCCGCCCCTGTGCTTCTCGAAAAGTGGTTGCTCCTAAAGGCGTTTCGATGGCACGATCCGTATAAAGAAAGGTTTTGCTGATTTCGTAGGCCATAATATTGCCGATGCGTTCGATGTTTTTGCGAAAGCGCATCCGGTCAGTTTGGACTTTATGATCTCTCAGTTCACCTATGAATTGGTGGAGGATAGAATCTTTTTCATTCAGATTGTGTATCATTGGTGTCTTTTTTTTGAATTAGGTAGCGTCCGGCACTTCCCGTCCAAGCTCCTAATGCTGTCGTTAATCCGCCAATCAAAGCGGTAAGTAAAAGTAATAAATTTGGGGATAATCCACCTAATAATGCCCCTATTTTTTGCGCAAGCAGGCCATTATTGCCAATATTGGCCATCATGGCAGGGATGAGCCATAGCAATCCTCCACCAATCAGACCGATTAAAAAACTAGTCCATCTCCGTTTGTGAAAAGTAAAAGCCGCCAAGGCACCCACCAAGGCCATCGTCCACCAAGGGCTGTATTGTTGAGCCACCCAACCCAGTCCCAAGATGACCAATAACTGTAAAAAATGCTTCATAGATTAAAAGTCTTGCTATTCAAAAGTTTCTGTTTTTAGGAAAGCACTTTGCGCCGTCCAATCCAATTTTTTCAAAAATAAGAGTGGATAATATTTGCCGGTTGCCCAATGATGAACCATATTGTCATAATAGACGGAGCCCGGATTGCCGGATTCTCCCCCGGGAAATAATCCATAGGCTTTGACCGGATTGGACAGCTCCACAATCATGCGCCACGAAGGGCCAAATCCTCCATGGATGGCATTGATGGTATTGGCTTGTCCGCTCATGTCTATATTCCTTTCGGAAAAAGGGGCTAGTCGAGCTAAGTGATTGATACTAGGGCGGTTATAGTCTTTCCAGAAATAATTTTTAGAAGCGATTTTTTCCGCAAGTGATTCCATCATGTCTCCAAACGAGAGCGTGGCGATAGCTGAAAAGTCTTCTGTCTCATCCGTAAATTGTAAGTCAAAATAGGGATGTGTGGTGTCGCTCATCAGCTCAATCGTACGCCAATCTTGCGGATATAATACAGCGATGGAATCCGGGAGCTCGGCTATTTCATCCCAGGTGCGTTCCTTGAATTTCTTAAACCAAACCGTAAAAAGCAAAGGTTCAATACTATCCTTTTTGAAATGATAATCCCATTTTTTTAATCGTTCGATAAGGGGCCAAGCGCCCGGACTGAGCTTTGAAGTATCCAAGGCGGACAACATTTGCGGAAGCGCATCCGCTGCCTTAAAGCTATAATCATCATTTTGCATCTTCATCATATCTTGGGGGGTGATGTTCGTGAGTCGGGAAAGCTTCTGATAGATGGAGCGACAGCGATAGTCGCTAAAACCGCCATTGTAATAGTAGGGGTAGGAAGGAGGCGTAGAGTTTTGATTGGCTGAAAAAACAAAGCCTCGAGCCGGATTTTTGAGTTGAGGGATTTCATCTTGCGGGATAAAGCCTTGCCAATCATTTTGGGATGTACTTCCATCTTGGATAAAGCGCCCTTGATTTTTTCGCTTAATAGGAAATTTGCCTTGGACACGGATGGCAATATCACCCGCATGGGACGCAAAAATCAGGTTTTGCGCCGGGTGGGTAAAGTGTTTGGCGGCAGCGACATAGTCCCGGTAATCCTTGGCTTTCATCAACCCAAAAAAAGCATCCAATTCAAAAGTAGTGGAGGGTTGACTAGACAGCCATTTCATGGCCATCCCTCTTCGGGGGGCGCGGGGCTGGTCATAGACAATGGGGCCCCAATGGGTTAGTTTGGTGGCCAAAATAACCGGTTCTTGGCCTTTGACCCGGATGGTGTCGTGGATGATTCTGACCGGTATTTCTTCCCCATCCAGCAGGTAACGGGTGTGGTTTTCGTTCGTCCAACTGATTCTGTACCAGTCCATTACGTCTTGTCCGACATTGGTCACCCCCCAAGCGATATGTTCATTAAACCCGATTATAATTCCCGGAATCCCGGCCAAGGAGACGCCCATGCTATTGAACTTGGGCGTATGGATTTGGAGCATGTACCAAATCGAAGGGAAGGTCAAATTAAGATGTGGGTCGTTGCATAAGATGGGGTAACCACTCTTTGTTTTTTTGCCGGCAACGGCCCAGTTATTAGAGCCTACACCGGCGGGTCTTTTGGGAAGGGGCGTGGCCGTTGTCAGTACAGAATCAATGGCAGCGGAGTCCGGAAGCAGTTTGGCTTTGAGCGCATCCCATTGCCCGAAATCCGGCACGACCGGTTTTTGTTTAGGATTGTATTGCGGATAAAGAAAATCAAACGCTTTTTGGCCGAGTACGGTTCTCAAATTAGTCATTTCAATGTCATCATCACCATAATTCAAGGTCTTGGCCATGGCCTTGAAGAGCAGCGCCACTTTGAAGGGCGTCCAATGCTCGGGAGGGTAGCCCATCAACTTGAATTCTACCGGCCAATCTCCCGGTTTTAGTTGGTCAATATAGGCATTGACTCCATCGCAATAGCGTTCGACTAAGTGCATGTTGTTGGGCACTTTTTCCCATTCGTCGAGCGCTGCTTGAGCCGCCCTAGCGAGTCCAATGCGGCGTTGGCGGGTATCATATTTGACGAGTTGCGGGCCAAATAATTCTGCCAGTCTTCCGGCGGCGGCCCTTGCGGAAAAATCAATTTGCCAAAGTCTGTCCCTTGCGGTCAAATAGCCTTGAACATAAATGGCATCATCTGCATTTTGAGCAAAAATATGGGGAATGTCGAGCGTGTCTGTTTGAACGGTGACAGGAGCGGACACTTGTTGATTTTGGATGGTCTCCTTGCGGAAAAAGGAGGATTCTTGGGTAGCGTTTTTCCAAAAACCTTGGAAGGGGCTCATCAATCTCCCAAACTGTGGAATCGGCTCGGAAGACAGTAGCGACGGCCGCTCTAAAATAACGATAAATCCAATAGTCAGGAACAAGGCTAGAAAGAAAGACGTTTTCTTCATCTTAGGTGGCGGTGTTTTGATGGGTAAAGGTAGGTATTTTTTTTGAATGGGGTAGGACCGGATTTTGTAGGTATCGGTGACTCCGGTCGCTAAGATTTATTGTCAGGTGAACTTGGTAGCTTACCGGAAGTTCCAAACTGTTGGTAAGTTGCGGAGCCGGGATCAACTAAACTTTGTCCGGAAAATCACTACTTTTGGGCTTCGATTCATAAAACTCAAAAAGATGTCCAAGGAAATCAATCCTATTTTGCAAAGTTTACAAGCGAGTTTGGCTGATAATAGCTTTGTGCAGCTCAGCTTAGGCGATTATAAAGGGTCGGACAAGGAATTGAAAAAAGTCTATGTCAAACGAGTCCTTATCAAAAAACAAGATAGGCTTTCCTTTGTCTATCGCTACAAAACCAAAGATATCACCAAAAATTATCGTTTTGCGGAAGCGATTGATTTGCTCAATGAGTTGATGGGGTATAAGTCTTTTCGGTTTGGACGTCTGGCGACCTTGAATTTTGATGAGCAAATCCAATTTTTTAAGTCTAGGATGGCAACCAAAAAGATGGCGCCTTCTGCATCTGCTCTACCTTCCAAAGCGCACGACAAGGCAAAAAATAGAAAGATAGAAGCTAAAGGCAAGACCTATTTGCACGAATTGGGAATCACCGATGCCGCCGGCAAAGTCTATAAAAATGCCCAAGACAAGTACCGTCAAATCAACAACTATATCGAAATATTGAGTGCTCTATTAAAAGATTTGCCCTTGCGGGAATCAACCCATATCGTCGATATGGGCGCCGGAAAAGGCTATTTGACTTTTGCCTTGTATGATTATTTGAATCACGTGTTGAAGCATCCCGCTCGAGTGGTTGGGGTGGAGTTTCGCAAGAATTTAGTGGATTTTTGTAATGTGGTCGCCAGAAAGTCCCAATTTCAGGCATTGCAATTTGAAGAAGGCACTATCGAAAATTACGAGCCGGATTTTGATATTCACGTATTAATAGCCTTGCATGCCTGTGATACGGCTACGGATGAAGCGATTTTTAAAGGAATCAATGGGCAGGCTGATTTGATTGTAGTGGCTCCTTGTTGCCATCACCAAATCCGGAAAGAAATAGAAAAAAGTAAACCCCAAAACGAACTCCATTTTCTGCTAAAGCACGGTATTTTTATGGAAAGACAAGCCGAAATGGTGACGGACGGCATCCGCGCTTTGATATTGGAGTATTATGGGTATTCGACTAAGGTTTTTGAGTTTGTCTCAGACGCTCACACGCCAAAGAATGTATTAGTAGTAGGGAAAAAACGGAAGACTCCCCCTAAAGATACCGCCAAAATATTGGCGCAAATCCAAGAGATCAAACGCTATTTTGGAATAGACTATCATTATTTAGAAGTTTTGATGGGATGGACTACTCCGGAGAAAAAAGTGGGTTTGTAATTTCTTTTTGTCGCCGGTCACCCGTATTCTATTCCGGTCTGGCCCAATGGTTTTGTTTTTTTAGGGTAACTGTTTAGGGTCTTGGTAGCAGCCAAATTTATTTGGCTGAAAAAAATCTCTCACCATCTCCCGAATGAATTCGGAAGTACCAACGATAAATCCAACAATCCTGCATTTCCCAACCGGAATTAAGATTGAAGAATACAGATTTAAGAGACGTAGTGAAAAGGCACGCCTTTTCACATTAACAAAGTTAAGATTGAAGAATACAGATTTAAGAGACGTAGTGAAAAGGCACGCCTTTTCACATTAACAAAGTTAAGAATGCAGAATGCAGAATTAAGAGACGTAGTGAAAAGGCACGCCTTTTCACATTAACAAAGTTAAGATTGAAGATTTAAGAGAGGAGAAGTAGGGAATAGTCCCCATTATAGTTCTAGCCCCCAATCCCCAAAATATTTAAAGACTTCCTTCATGAAATCCCCAAAAATCCCCGTAGGAGTTTCACAAGGAAACCCCCTACGGCCTTTAAATATTTTGGGGAGAGAATCCCTAGAAAGAGTAGATTTTTCGCAATAAAAGCCTAGTCCTAAATGAATTTGGTTCTACCTTCAATATTGT
The DNA here is from genome assembly GCA_027009605.1 of Saprospiraceae bacterium. Classification (GTDB taxonomy): domain Bacteria; phylum Bacteroidota; class Bacteroidia; order Chitinophagales; family Saprospiraceae; genus HyVt-613. Next base: position 9,312 of record JALVCY010000161.1, on the reverse strand, counting down.
ATTATTGGGGGACTACAGATGTAACTTGGGTTAACCACCTAATCTTCAAGCCATTAAACATCCGGATAATTTGTGTTATAAAAAGTGGCTGTATTTTTGTTGTTTTGATGATATTACCTACAGCGAGATTTTCCTTTCTTCTCTTCAAGTTACACGTATTAACACTAATTGCTATGGCTTAATAATTGGAGTATAAACCCAATATTACCAAAGGTTTACATAAAAAGTGTTGAAGTTGAATATTGTGGTGGAGTACTAACGAGACCGCATCTTTTTTTAGAAAAATGTAACTATCAAGTATGAATCATTTCTACTAAAAAAGGCTCTTTTTTCGCTATATTTTGCCTGTTTTTTTAGCAATAGCCCGGCTATTCCGAAAAAATAGGCTTCATTCACCGAAAAAATAGTTCTTTTTTATTTCAGAAGCACTTCTGTTGAATAGTTACGAAAAAATTACAGAGCATGGAAATCAAAAGAAGTATCATGGTTGGCTTCTTAGGCGTATTGATGTTGGGGGTGGCCTGTAAGGCCCCCGAAGACATTGAAGTAGAAAGAGATTTGGTGAATTTGGCCTTCCCTATTTTTGAATCGGAGACGACGTTGTCGGATTTGATTGATGCCGGTCAGGATAGCAGCGCATTGATTGTTTACAATGATAATAGCATGGGCTTGGAGTATGAGACCACGATGAGTGTGCCGGTTCCTTTGCCCAAAATGGAGGATATTTCTGTGCCCCTATTGAGCACGGATCAACCTGTTCCGGCCTTCCCTATTTCCGGAGTGCAACTCAAGCGTGCCAAGCTAAGCGCCGGTTCGATTACCTTTCATTTTGAAAATAATCAATATCAAGAAAAGGTAAATGTAGAAGTGATGGTGAGCCATCTGTCTAATGGAAATGGATCTTTTCGCAAGGTCTTTACCATTGAATATGATGGTGATTTGCCGGCTACTCAGGAGATTAGTTATCCTTTAGCAGGTTATACCATAGATGTTTTGAGCGGTCAGATGGCAGTGCGTTACTCAGCTAAATTGGCGGATGGAAGTACGGCTGCAATAGAGGCGGCACAAATGGTTATTAAGAATGTAGATTTTGAATTTATAGCCGGTAAGTGGGCGTCTAAGACCATCCCGTTGACTGTGCCTAAATTGCAGGTTGGATTTTTTGACCATTATACGAATGGAGGGAAAGTTACTTTTACTAATCCTAAGCTTAGGTTGATAGCCCAGAATTCAGTAGGCCTTCCGGCAAAATTCAATTTTAATGATATTACGGTAACCACAATAACCAATCAAAAGAAGCCTGTAGAAGGGACATTTATGACTTCCGGGTTCGGTCTTGCGTATCCGCAGATGTCTCAGATGGGCAAATACTTGACGTCTTCGAAAGTGATGGACAAAACGAATTCAAATATTGTGGAGTTGTTTGCGGAAGATCTGAAAGCGGTGGATTATGATATGGATTTTGTGGTGTGTCCCAACGGGCCGGAAAATGGTTTTGTGGCCAAAAGTTCCCGAGTGGATTTAGGTCTGAAAGCCGAGCTCCCTTTTGAAGGCAAAGTGAGTGATTATAAGGTCGTCAAAGACTTTGATGTGAAGTTTACCAATGAGTATGTTAAGGCGGCGGTCATTAAGTTGCAGGCTAAGAATCAGATTCCAATGGATGCTAGAATTCAGATGTATTTTCTGGATAATGCAGGGATAGTCTTGGACTCCTTAGTGGCTTCAAATGGTGTTATGGCCATCGCCAGTGCAGTAGTGGATCCTTCCGGAAATGTAATCCACGCAGAAGAATGGCAAGAAGAAATGCCTATCTCTCAAGAAAAATGGGAACGGATTAGGTCGACTGCTAATGTTCGCTTAGTAACTTCGTTTACAAGCAGTGCGGGCGGAAGTGTACCGGTACGTGTAAAAGCCAATCAACATGTGGAGTTGAATGCCGGAATTCAGTTAATTGTTCTACCTTAAAATCGAAAAAAATGAAAATAATTTACAGTTTATTATTTGCGTGGATTCTTGTAGGACAAGTGCAGGCTCAGCAAGAAATAAGTGTCCCGTTGATGACGCATTTGAGTAATTTTGATCAAGCAAACCCGGCCTATATTCCTGAGAATCAATGGGTTGTGCGCTTGCCTTCCATCGGGTTTGGCATGATGCATAACGGCCCAAGTTTTTCGGATTTATTTGACAAGCAGTCTTCCGGAAGCTACAAGATTGATGGGAATCAAGCCATTGATAAGTTTGATAAGCATAACATTTTTGGGGCTTCTTTTAGTGGAGACTTGTTGGGTATTTCTTATACTACCGGAGGAGGAGATGTTTTTTCGTTAAAATATGGAATGTATGTCCAGGCGGCTATGGATTATTCTAATGATGCCGCCAAATTATTGCTGAAAGGCAATGGTGAATATGTCGGAGAGTCGCTCGTCGTAGGTCCCGGATTTAGCATTCATGCTTATGACAAATTGGGTATCGGTTATGCACGTAAATTGGATCAATGGAGCTTTGGTGCACGAGTCAATTTCTTATTTGGTCGTAAGACCTTGAGTACGGATGAGCATTTTGCTAAGTTGACTACCAATGGAGATTACTATGCTTTGGATTTGCTGACAAACTATACCGTGAAATCCAGTAATTTCTTGAATATTGATATGAATACCAACGATGTGACCTTTGAAGATATGACTTATAAACCAGGTCTGGGAAAGAGTGGTTTTGGGGTGGGCATTGATTTTGGCTTTTCTTATCAGATAGACGATAAGTCTAGTGTGTTCTCAAGTATAACGAATATGGGCTCTATTAATTGGAAAGAGAAAACAACGACCTATTCCAGCCATCAGCATAGTACATACAATGGTGTACAGATTACTAATTTGGCCAAATTGGATACCGCTTCCCTTGCGGGAATGTTAGATTCTATTCAGCAATTTGTGAATTTGGAAGCCACGTCTTCCGGGACTTTTAAGACGAAGCTAAATCCTACTTACATGGCCGGTGGGACTTGGAAGTTGACCGATAAAACAACTTTTAACGGAGTTATTGCCATCAATGAAATAATGGGCAACATCTTGCCTTCCGTTGGTGTCGGTGTACAACAGCAAATGAATGATTGGGCTTGGATAGGCGGCTCAGTCTCTTATCAGAATAAGCGACTCAATCATTTGGGAGTCAATACAACCTTGAAATTCGGACCGGTTCAAATGTTTATGGCAACCGATAATATTATGACCTTCATCTTTCCTAAGTCTTCCGGAACTTTTCATCTTAGAGCCGGAATGAACTTACTGCTAGGTCGTGTGAAAAAACGTTCTACCATTTATGGGCTCGGATAACACTCCAAATACTAATTACTTCGTAACTGTTTAGGTGCCCCAATTTTTAGATAGAAAATAGGCATTTTTGTGGATGTTGAAGCTACAATTTTTGAAGCGTAGCTGGGCTACGTGAGAAAATTTTAGCAAAAACAGGCGCAAAAAGGGCATTTTCTAGCAAAAATTAGCGGGTGGCTAAATAGTTACATTACTTCAATATTAGATTTTGAGTATTGTTCAATTTTTTCGAATAGGGGTGCACGTTAGTGTACCCCTACTTTCGTTCTTGGTTTCTGTAAATATAGCTGAGCCCGATGAGCGTCCCCAAGGTGATTCCCGAAAGGAGCATCCAAAGTACCGAAAACCCAAAACGAGCAGAGACTTGCATCCCTAATACAGGAGAAATGATTAAGGCAAACGAAAAAGCCATAGAGTACAAGGCCATGTACTTGCCCCGATTCTCAGGGGTGGTTTGGTTCATACAATAAGTGTTAGAAAAAGGCATGGCAAATATTTCTCCGAAAGAGAGCAGAATCATATTGATAACGGCGACCCCAATCCAATTGGGCGTAAGCAAAAATACAAAGTAAGACAAGCCGATCAATAAAGTACCCAATTGAACCATCCTGATTTTAGAATTCTTGGCGTCGAATTGGTGTACAATCGGCATTTCGGTTAGGACAATTAGAAAGGCATTGAGCGCAAGCAATAAGCCGATTTGGTCTTCATTCATTTTGAAATGCTCCTTCAAATACAAGGGAAGAGTCGTGAATAATTGCAAAAACACCAGCGCCATGAGTGAGACCATTGCAATAAAAATTAGGTAGGAGCGGTTTCGATAGGGAGATTCTGCAAGGCGTGTGGCCTTGGTCTTTTTCTCCTTTTTAGGGACTTTTTTGGCGTGTAAAAATAATCGAATAGCTAAGGCCGCACTTAGACAGGTGAGCCCGTCTATCCAAAATAGGGGGATGTAGCCAATATGATAGGCTATCCAACCCCCAATGGCCGGGCCGATAGAATATCCTAAATTGATAGCGAGCCGCAATAAGGTGACTGAACGGGTATAGTCTTCCGGCCGGCTATAGGAGCCCAGCGCCGTCATGGAGGCCGGACGAAATAAATCCGCAAAGAAAACAGTGAAAAAGATAATAATCCCAAAAGAATAAAAACCGGTCGCATATTGTAAACTGAAATAGCCTAAACTACTCATTGTCAATGCAAAAAGTAGGATAGGGTAGAAGTGGAAACGATCCGTTAATTCTCCTCCAAAATAAGAGCCGGATAGTGCACCCAGTCCATACAAACTCATAATCCAACCCACATCGGCTAAAGATAATCCAATCTCATTATGTAAATATACAGACAAAAAAGGCAGCACCATGTTGCCGGCTCGATTGATAAAAAGTGCTAGGGAAAGCAGCCAGATGTCTTTAGATAGACCTTTGAAAGAGTGTAGGTAGGCTCGTAGCATAGGTTCGTTTTTGTCCTACTTGTAAAGAATGGGCTGCTGTTGGTTTGTCTGATGAATCGCAGGTTGTTCAAGTACGGGGTTTGGGTTAAGAACAGAAAGCGGGAAAGGAAAGTTCCATTTGTATAGGTGAAAAAAAAGGTCAGCATATCATGCTGACCTTTTTTTATAAATCCAAATTTTGGCTGTCCGGAATTATCGTTTGATAATCAGTTGTTTGACGGCAATTTTATCTCCGGACTGAAACACAATGTGATAGAGACCGGCCGGGAGTGTGTGTACATCAACGGTGTTGCTCCTTTCGGAAAATTGATGGCTTTGGACAAGTTGGTTGTTGAGTCCATAAACAAGTACATCCAGCGGATTTTGTTGGGTTAAGTCATCTTTAGTGATGGTGAAAAAGTCGGATGCCGGATTGGGCGCAAGCGAAATGGAACGAGCCAATGTTAAATCCTGAATGGCATCAATAAGCGGAACGGTATAAGGCCCGTAAAGATAGATGCAAGAATTGGAGTCAAAAACATAAAGCATATAGTTTCCTGCAATGGTGATTCCGGTTAGGCTGCCATTAGGGATGTTTGCCAATACCGTAGTGTCTGCTCCATTAATCCATGCCCAGCCATAATTTGGGGTGCCTCCCGTTGTTGTGATTTGGATGGCTCCGGGATTAGTACCTACAATCGGCGTAATCGAATCCAAAGTTACAAAGATAGAATCCGGAGATTCGATGGTGAATTCGACGACGGTGGTACATCCTACACCATTGGTGACGGTGACCGTATAATCGCCTGCTGCTAAAGAGTCCGGATTAATTACCGGGTCACTAGTAATTGGCTCAAAAGCACCGGTGACAATATTTGCCGCTATGGCGCCGTCCGACGAGTAAGCACAGGTAGTAGGTGTTGTGCCTATTACGTTTATTTCTAAGCTCGTGGCTTCGACCACATTGACAGTAGAAGTACAACTACAGCCGCTGGGGATGGTGGCGACTAAGGTGTATTCACCTCCTTGGGTAACTACCGGGAAGGTATCTGTCGATGTAAATCCATTGGGGCCGGTCCAACTATACGAGATGGTGTCGTTAGAAGTGACGCCCGGAATTAACGTCCTAGAAGGATAGTTACAGGTGATGGTGTCCGCAGAAATGCCATTACAGAAAACACCGTTAGGGTCTCCATTGATACCGATACAGGCTGCAGCTGCACAGTGATTTTCATCCGTAACTTGGACGCAATAGTAGCCTCCTTGATTGACAAACAGGGAATCTCCGGTGGCTGTGGTGTCTGCATTCCAAGAGTAGGTATAAGCTCCTGTGCCGCCAGAAGCTGTGACTGTTAGCTCTACATTTTCACCGCAAGGGATAGTTGTAACCGGAGCCGTAACTTCTGCGATTAATTGTTCCGGTTGACCGATGGTTATGTCGGCTGTCGCAATGTTACTGTGGGCATCCGTAACGGTGACTCCATAAACACCTGCTCCCATAGTATAGACCCAAGCCAGTGTGTCTCCTGTCGTCCATTGATATTTGAAAGGTTGGACGCCATTGGTGACCGTGGCATGTGCCACACCATTCGTGTAGTTATAACATGTAGGCTCGCTCACATTGTCAATGGTGACTTCCATGGCGGGCGGCGTTGTGATGGCATAGGTAGCAGTATAAAGTACCGCAGTGTCTCCATCTGTCCCCCCGATTCCATTGGCCAAAACAGAAGCGGCGTAAAAATTGATAGTGTCTGTATTGGCAGGGGCTGTCCAATCAAATGACCAGCTAAGTGTGTCTGAACTACCAAATAATTGAGCTCCGGCATGTCCCACATATTCACGCCCATTATCGGTCGCATAACTAAGCCCCGAATAGCCGACGGTCGAAATGGCGCCGGCACTATTGTTGGCATTATTCAAAGCAACAAAAGAGAAACCGCCGCGCACCGGTCTAGTCGCTGTAGAAATGGTCTTTAATGTTAAGTTGTAGGTTTCATTGGCTATGATTTCAGACGGCAAGCCTTCTAATTGAATCATACCGTCAAAACCGGAGTTGGCCGTGTTGTGGCAGGCGACACAACTGGACTCTCCCGGAGCCCCTGTGCGTCCTACGGGAGCAGCATCTGAATAAGACATAATTAAGGCGGTTAGGCCTAGGATAATGGCTGCTGCAAGAGCAGCCTTCAATGGATTGAAGAAGTAATTGTTTTTTGACATATTTTCACGTTTGTGGTTAAGAATGAATCACTCCTTGTTGTGGTACGCCTGCCAAACTGTTTTGCCTGTGATGGTTACCAGATGCAAAACAATTTGTACGGCGTGTAGAGTGTACCTGTTGGCTGTTGTTTGCACAAAATTACGGTTTTTTTTAATGTGTAGTAGCTTATTGGCTGCATATTTTAGCGCTCATTTGTTTTTATGAGATGGGTTGATGGATAATCTCCGTGTTGGGCTTGTTATTTTGGGTATATGTGGTTTATCCTTATGGTGGATTTTTACATAGAAGCCGTCGTTGTTTAGACTCGAAACCAAAGTGAACTAATTCTTAAGAAAAACGTTCCATAGTCGCAAAATTCATTGTTCTTCATACTTGTTGTGGAGACACGAAAATAAAAAGAAAAAATGGCCACACATAAAGTAAAAACATCATGGGTTGATGGTTTGGTATTTGATAGCCAAATCGGAGAGCATACGATTCGAGTTCAAGGCAGTGTTGCCAAAGGCGATAGACAAGGGCCGGGCCCCAAAGCCTTGTTGCTGACTTCCTTAACGGGGTGCACCGGAATGGATGTGGTCTCTTTAATGGACAAAATGCGGGTGGACTATACCGGATTTGAAGTTTCCGCAGAAGCGGATTTGACGGATGAGCATCCTAAAAACTATAAGTCTATTCATTTGACTTACCGTGTGGAAGGCCCAAATGCAGAGAAAAAAGCGGATAAGGTGCTAAAATCCATAAATTTATCCCTTGATAGATACTGTGGGGTTGCTTTTATGTTGCGCAAGCACTGTCCGATTACTTTTGATATCGTTTTTGTTGGATAGATGGCTTGGATTGGTTAACTTGCCAAAGATTACAAATTTTTGGCAAGTTTGTCAATTCTCTGTTGTTGAGCCCGCTCCGAAAAGTCAAATTAGCCAGATATTAAAGCACAGAACAAAATTTTACTTGGTTACGATACAGAACTTTCCAAAAGTTTCAAACTTTTGGAAAGTTTTATCAGATTTTCGTAATCAACTGACTATCAACAGATTCAGTTGAACAGTCAGGGCAAACGAAAGAAAAAAATTAGAATATAAAAATAATAAATATCTTAGACCGGGAGTAAAAAAATGCACAAAAAGGCGGTATTTAACTTATTGATAATCAACACCTTAGTGGATTCTTAGTGGCAACTTCGTGTCCTTAGTGGTTAGGCATTACATTTTTCCTTACCACTAAGAGCACTTTAGATAACACTAAGTTTACACTAAGAAACTCTACAAATTCTTGGTATTGGACTGCTAAAATTTGGGTGAGAAATGGTGCACACATAGATTAACATATTATAAAAACTTTCTTTCGTGTACCCTGTTGAACAGTTGCGCAATTGAACAGAATAACAAAAAACTCCAAGCAGAATAAAAATTGCTGATTTCAGAATTGAATACTTATTCGGAATAAGCTCAAAGCTCCAAACTTTTGGAAAGTTAATATCAACATCACCTACCTATCCAACACCAATTGCACCCCAATACGATCCATCAAAGCATCGGATTTTACATCTGACAGATAGCTCAATCGTACCCCTATCGGCAAATTAAACACATCCCCAAAACGAAGTAAACCGACATCAGTTATCAATTCCAAGCCCGTAGAATAATATCCCTTCCCATTTAGATTATCGGCATAATCAAAAAATAAATTAGTTCGCACTCGCTTAAAAAATAATAAAGGCCCAACCGACCAATCAGGATAAGCCAGCGGCAAAGCATATTCGACGGTGGACAACAAGCCTTGCTCGCTCCCAATGTGCGCACTATATCCCCGCGGGGCATCCAATACAATCGTTCGGCTGTTTCCGCTGAATACCTGGTGATATTGACTCTTTAATTTCAGACTGTGGGTCAGACCCAGACCGGGCAATAATAATATCGCTTTTGCATCAAACAACTGATAAGCATCTTGGCGAACTTGTTTTTTATGCGTCACTCCCAACCCGATAAATTGCCCAAATCGAGAAGCTAATTGCCGGTACGAACGTTGCTGCAAATTATAAAAATTAACATACAGACCGACTTGCGTATTGTTCGGCAAAACATGGTCTTGACTCGTTACATAATTTCTATACCCGCCAACCACATCCATGCTCAAAGACCGATAGTAACTATTTTTTGAAAAATTCAAAGGAATGCTCATACCCAAAAAACCTTGATTCCAACTATAGTCCACCGCATCCAAAGAGTCCGCCAACTTGATTTTGCCCATGCCGATACGATGGGTCACACTGAATTTGGGGAAATATTTATTATAATCCACCTTGGTCTGCACCCCATATCCCCTAAGGTCGGTGG
>JALVCY010000160.1 GCA_027009605.1 Saprospiraceae bacterium | reverse complement strand
GCCTAAAAGCCAAGTGAGCATCGTCTTCTATGGTAGAGATGGCTATGATAAGAAGGACGCCTTGGCGGTTAAAGCGTTGGGTGACATCTTAAGAATTAAGCTCATTGAAAAGTTGAGAGAAAAAGAATCCGGAATCTATTCTACTAGAGTTTGGGCCAACTTGGATAAAAAGGATAAGGATTATACTTTGTGGATCTCTTATGGTTGCGCACCGGAAAATGTCGAAAAACTTAATAAAATTTCTTTAGCTGAAGTGGCTAATGTCGCAGCGAACGGCCCCACAGAAAAGGATTTGCATAAGGCCAAAGAAGCTTTCCTTTTGGATAGAAAAGAAGAGCTTAAGAAAAATAGATTCTGGATAGACCAGATGAGTAAATCCAATTTTTTGGGTGAAGATATGAAGGATATCGAGAGATACGACGATGTAGTCAACGCTCTGACCGTGAAAGATATTCAACGGGTTGCCCAGAAATACTTTACTCATGGTGCTATTATCGGAATCCTAATGCCGGAAACAGAGAAGAAATAATTCACTGTGCGGTGTCGCAAAAGTTGAGATTTTTTTTATAAAAAGCGCCTTTCTTGTGTGGAGAAAGGCGCTTTTCTTTGGATACTACGTCCTAGTATCGAGCGGTAAGAAAGTTTTAACCCAAGTTACATCTGTAGTCCCCAATCATGCAATAATGCAATACTGTCCCCAAAATATTTAAAGACTTTTTTCATGAAATCCCCAAAAATCCCCTTTGCCGAAAGGGGACTTTATGGCCTTTAAATATTTTGGGGAGAGAGTTCCTGGAAAGAGAAAATCCCTTTGAAAAAAGACAACTTTACTTTGGCTTTCAAAGGGATAACCTAATCACATCAAGAATCTTAACCCAAGTTACATCTGTAGCCCCCAAATAATACAATAATGCAATATCGAAGGTAGAACCAAATTCTTATGGTCACTTCGGGTAGTGAAGTGCAACGAGCATTAAGTGCAATTGATGCCTTTACCATATGCATTTGGTGCTACCACCCCACGGAGTTGGGTTAAAAGATGCCTCCGTAAATCTCAGGTGAATTCAGCTTGGAAAATCCACTTACGTGAAAAGCATAATACTTCATCAGCGTGTCCAAGATTTCCTTTCTTTCTTGGCGGGAGCAGTTGATTTGGTGGGCGTCTTTGATATGGATAGTGAAAAACGATTTTAGCAGTGGGATGATCTCTCCATCTTTAGACCATTCCATGGCGTAAGGGCTTTCGCAAAAAATACCATCTTTTAGGTCAAAGAAAGGTGTTTTTCCGGAAGGAATCTGTGGCATAAATCCCAAAAAACGAGTTAAATTACTCATAAAAGTTATCGGAAGGTTGGCGATTGCATCCTGTGTCTCATCCAAAAATATATAGCTCTCCCAAAGAAATTGAAAGACTTCCGGGTTGGGCTCTGATTCTTGTACTGTTTTGCTGCAAAGCTCCGACATAAAGACACTAACAGCGGTCTTGTGGATAGAAAAAGGTATTTCCCGAAAGGGATAGCCGGATTTGGCTTCCTTGATACGGTGCAACTTCTTGTCTTCCCGATAGTACGTGACCAGTTCCAGCAGGCTTCCCGGTTGGAAAAGCCCGGCACCGGTCGTCGTCTTGGCTTTACGAACGCCACTGATAATAAAAGACTGCAACCCTTTGGTCTCCGTGTAAATATCCGTGATAAAACTAGTCTCGCTATATTTTACCGAACGAAAAACGATGCCTTTGGTCGAGATAAGCATGCTTAAAACTCCGCACTTCCCGGAAATCTAGGAAATGGTATGACATCCCGGATATTCGTCATGCCCGTAACAAACAATACCAGCCGCTCAAAGCCCAATCCAAATCCCGCATGTGGACAAGAACCATAAACCCGGGTGTCCAAATACCATTGCATTTCTTCGACCGGAATATTCATCTCTTCCATCCGTTTTAACAGGATGTCCAAGCGCTCTTCCCGTTGAGACCCACCGACTAATTCACCGATTCCCGGCACCAAGATGTCCATGGCGGCCACGGTGTTGTTATCATCATTCATCCGCATGTAGAAGGCTTTGATACCCTTGGGATAGTCGGTAATAATGACCGGTTTTTTAAATTTCTTTTCCACCAAAAAACGCTCGTGCTCCGATTGGAGATCCATCCCCCACTCTTTGACAGGAAATTTAAATTTCCCTTTTTTGTTGGGTTTGGAGTTTCTCAAAATATCAAAAGCCTGCGTATAGGTGATTCTTTCAAATTGATTCTCCACGATGCCCTGCAATTTTTCCAAAAGCGGAAAAGATCGTTCGTTTTGGGGTTTGTTTTTTTCTTCATTTTCGAGTCTCTTAGCCAAAAACTCCAGGTCTAATTTCGCATGTTCCAAAACATAGCCAATGACATATTGCAGCATATTTTCCGCAAGATCCATGTCGTCATTCAAATCTGCAAAAGCGATTTCCGGCTCCACCATCCAAAATTCGGCTAAATGCCGGGTCGTGTTGGAATTTTCCGCACGGAAAGTCGGCCCAAATGTATAGACATTGGACAGTGCCGTTGCCGCCAATTCGGCTTCTAATTGTCCCGATACGGTCAAATTCGTTGGTTTGCCAAAGAAATCTTTGGAGTAGTCCACTTGGCCATCTTCGGTCTTGGGTACATTATTCATGTCTAAAGTCGTGACCGCAAACATTTCTCCGGCACCTTCGGCATCCGAACCGGTGATAATCGGAGTGTTCATGTAATAGAACCCGCGGTCATTGAAAAACTTGTGGATGGCATAAGCGAGATGATGACGAATCCGAAAAATAGCACCAAAAGTATTCGTCCGAAAACGTAGATGCCCGTTTTTGCGCAAAAACTCTAAGCTATGTCGCTTGGGCTGTAATGGATAGGTCTCCGGGTTGCTATCACCGGTAATGATGATTTTGTCTGCGACCAATTCCATGGTTTGCCCATGACCTTGGCTGGCTATTAATTGACCGGTGGCTGCAATGGCTGCACCCGGGGTAATTCTTTTAAGCGTGTCTTCCGACAAATTATTTCGATCCACAACCACTTGTAAATTGGTGATGATGGAGCCGTCATTTAGGGCAATAAATTGATTGTTTCGGAAGGTACGAACCCAGCCCTTAATGGTGACTGTTTGTCCTTCGGGGGTGCTTTTTAGCAAACGGGAGATTCTGGTTTTCTTGTTCATCTTGTCCTATACGTTATTCGTTTCAAATGGATTGGCAAAGGTACGTTTTTTTTGCTGAAATCAGGAAGCCCCCATGAGCGAAGCGTATTTGTCCCTTTAATGGCCTTGTCCGACCAATTGTCGGGATTAGTTCAAAGTTGTAGCCATCGAGCACGTGTAGTAATATGTTTGGTAATATCGATGCAATTAGACATGTTGATTTAAAATTTTCAATAAACCACCCTTTTTCCGGCACTTTAGCATATTTTTTCTCATTTTTGCGCAAGCAAATCAAAAAGGGCTCGTATATACACATCCGGCCTAATCGGTTTGGGTTTAAAAAAATAGCGAAAAATGGCAGCAGTACAGGATTTATTCAAAAAAATTATCGCTCACAGTAAGGAGTATGGATTTGTCTATCAATCCAGTGAGATTTATGATGGGTTGGGAGGCGTTTATGATTACGGGCCTTTAGGGGTCGAACTAAAAAATAATATCAAAGCCTATTGGTGGAAGTCTATGGTGCAAATGCACGAGAATATCGTGGGGCTGGATGCGGCTATTTTTATGCACCCGACAACATGGAAAGCTTCCGGACACGTAGATGCTTTCAATGACCCGCTGATTGATAATAAAGTGAGCAAAAAACGCTATCGTGCCGATGTACTCGTCGAAGATTATATCCAAAAAATCGAAGACAAAATCAAAAAACAAGTCAAAAAAGGGATTAAACGTTTTGGCGATGATTTTGATGAAGCTAAGTTTCGGGCAACCGACGGACGAGCCGTACAGTACGCCAAAAAAATAAAAAATATCGAAGAACGCCTAGGAAAAGCCCTGTCCGAAAATGATATGACCGCTTTGCGGGACTTGATTGTGGAGCTGGAAATTGCAGACCCGGTTAGTGGTTCAAAAGATTGGACAGAGGTGCGACAGTTTAACTTGATGTTTTCGACACAGTTAGGCAATATTGCGGGGACGGAAGGCAAGTTGTACCTTAGGCCGGAGACGGCTCAAGGTATTTTTGTGAATTTCTTGAATGTCCAAAAGACGACCCGCCAAAAATTGCCTTTTGGTATTGCTCAGGTTGGGAAGGCCTTTCGGAATGAGATTATTGCCCGTCAGTTTATCTTTAGAATGCGGGAATTTGAACAGATGGAAATGCAGTTTTTCGTTAAGCCCGGTACGGAGATGGAGTGGTACGAAACTTGGAAGACGACCCGGATGAATTGGCACAAAGCCTTGGGCACCGGTGAAAATAAGTTGAGATTTCACGATCATGATGCCTTGGCTCATTATGCCAATGCGGCCGTGGATATTCAATTTGAATTTCCTTTTGGGTTTAAGGAATTAGAAGGCATTCACTCTAGGACTGATTTTGATTTGAAGTCACATCAAGAGTATTCCGGCAAGAAACTCCAGTTTTTTGACCCGGAAGATAATGAAAACTATGTGCCTTATATCGTAGAAACTTCCATCGGTGCCGATAGGATGTTTTTGGCTATGCTTAGTGCAGCCTATACGGAAGAAGAAGTGCCGGATGCCAAAGGGGGAACGGCACAGCGGGTTGTCTTAAAATTGAATCCGGTTTTGGCTCCGGTCAAGTGTGCCGTTTTGCCATTGCTGAAAAATAAGCCGGAACTAGTCGCTAAGGCCAAAGCTGTTTTTGATGAGCTGAAGTTTGATTTTAATTGCCAATACGATGAAAAAGACGCCATCGGTCGTCGCTATCGCCGGCAAGATGCCATCGGAACTCCTTATTGTATTACCATCGATTTTGATACGTTGGAAGATGATACGGTAACCATTCGGGATCGGGATACCCTCGAACAAACCCGAATCAAAATTGCAGATGTTGCGGATATTGTGAAGGAGAAAATTAGCTGGAAGCATGTCTTGAAAAAACTTTAGCCAATTTGGTGGTCTTTGGTCTTTGGGGCGCAGCAAGCTGCTTTTGGTCTTTGGCTTGGGTGGTGGTTTGTTTTTGGCTTCGTTTATTTCATTATTCGGCATTCGTTATTCTACATTCGATATTCTGTAAGTTTTTTAGTTGAAGAAGTTGATTCGCTCGCAAGCTTCGCTAGTTGAAGAAGTTGAGACGTTCGCCTTCGGCTCTCTGGGTTGAGAACTTGTCCCGATTACTATCGTGGATTCGGACTTCGTGGTTGAGTGCTTCGCAGGTTGAGATGATATGGGTCTTTGTTTGGGTTTTAACTTCATTATATGATATTTGGGATTCTGTTTGGGTTTTTAGTTGAAGAAGTTGATTCGCTCGCAAGCTTCGCTAGTTGATTCGCTCGCAGGCTTCGCTAGTTGATTCGCTGCGCTAGTTGAGACGATTTGGGTTTTTGTTTGGGTTTTAACTTCATTATATGATATTTGGGATTCTGTTTGGGTTTTTAGTTGAAGAAGTTGATTCGCTCGCAGGCTTCGCTAGTTGAAGAAGTTGAGACGTTCGCCTTCGGCTCCTAGGTTGAGCTTGTCCTTCGGACTTCGTGGTTGAGATTCGCCTAGGGGGTGGATCGCTAAGCATGGAGCGCAGCGTAGTGATTGGTGAGCCAAACTGTTCCCCTGTATGCCATTGGCTCTGGATGCAATCTTTGCTAGTAGAGAAGGTTTCTTTTTTTCGCTATCTTTGATTTTTATTTTAGACTTCTTCGGGGCCTTCGCCGACAAAATCAGGGATGTAAGTTCCTTCATCCAATAGATTGGCCAGTTCACTATGGACAAATCCGCGAACATCGGAAATGTATTCTTCAGGATATAACAGGTGCACATTCGGGCCGGCATCTAAGGTAAAATAGACCGGTACATTTTGCTCTTTGCGGTAGATGCGAATGGCTTGAATCATGGCGATGGTCTTGGGCTCCATTAGCAAATATGATGGATTAGATGTCATCATCAACCCGTGAAGTGTTAAGGCTTCATTCTCTGCTATCTCTCCAAATTTTTCGATGTCTCCATTTTTTAGAGCCGGCAACAATGCGCTTAGGCGCTCATGGGCTTGCGCATAACGAGTGGGCGCATAGGGATTTTTGTCCATCAAGCGGTGTCCCGCACGGCTGGATACCGCTTTTTCTTCTGAACTAACAATTAAAATATCGTCATGCAAAGACTTAAAAATCGGGTGAAGTTGGTCTTCGATAGAAACGGCATATTCATCTGATGAGCCGGCGACTAGGTCGGTTTGTCCCCAGACAGCAGCCCCGCCAAAGATAGAACGAGCGGCACTCCCCGACCCTAATCTAGCTAGAAAAGAAGCCTTGCGGTCAAACATAGTATCATCTCCTAAAGTCCCAAAAAAATCATCTTCTATAGAACAAAGACACAAGGCTAAAGCACTCATGGATGATGCCGAAGAAGCAATCCCGGCCGAATGGGGAAAGGAGTTGACGGTTTGGATTTTTAGCGAAAGCTGCTCCAAAAATGGATAAAAAGGAAGTAAACTATCCAAATAAGTAACAAGCTTGGAGCGAAAGGCCTCGTTGGGTGCATCTTCAAATAAAAAGTCTAGTTCAATGCCCGCTGTAGGCTCTTCTTTGGGTTTGTAGGACAGTTTGGTTTCTGTCAAGGCATTCTGTAAGGTAAAACTCATAGAAGGATTCCTAGGGAGTTGTACACCGTGTTTGCCCCAATATTTGATGATGGCGATATTGGACGGACTTTGCCAATGGGTCGTGCCGGCTTTCAATTTGTCTTGGGGAATGATAAGGTCTTTTTCTGTAAAGGTCATTTTAATTTTTTTGTTCAGTCTTCGAAGGGTGGATGGAAATCACATTTTCCTCTTCAATCAGCGGCGCCAAAGAAAAACGCATGTAAAGCTGAGCGGTGGCTAACACATCTTTTTCACAATAAGTAGTGATTCTTTCCAAGCCGTCTTCTTCATTCCAAAAGGTCACTCCGACTTGACTGCCATCAATATCATCCTTTGGGGAAGGGATGTCAAAAATAGCCGTGAGTAAATTCAGGGAAGTATAGTTTTTGTAGTCTCCAAACTTCCAAAGAGTCAGCGTGTCAATCAAATGCTTGGTTTCCCAAGGTTTTTTGCCGGCGATGTTCAAAATATTGGGCAAAGGTAATTGATTCACAATTAATCTGCGGCAGATATACGGAATATCAAACTCCTTGATATTATGCCCGCAGATACCCTGTCGATTGGGGTTGTTATAGTGTTGATTGAGCAGTTCTGCAAAATCCTGTAAGAGCACCTTTTCGTCCTTGTTAGCAAAGGATTTTAGGCGCAAAACAGGCTTGAGCGTCTCCTTATCTCGGGAGATAAAGCCCACGGAAATACAGACAATTTTGCCGAATTCAGCATAGATAGCCGCCCGGTCTTGGTAGGCTTGGGCTAATTCTTCGTCGGCAAGTTCTTCGTCATACTTTCGTAAAATACTCTTGGCTTTTTTTGCCCATAAGGGCTTTAGCCGGTCAGAAACTTGGTCAAAATCAGGCTGTTGGCTCACCGTTTCGATGTCCAGAAATAAAATATTAGATAAATCGATTCCCTGAATCATGTTTAAAGTTTTGATAATAAGTTACTTTTGCACAATATTTGCAAAATGAAGCACATTGTAATACTACAAAGTACGTCGTGCTGTGTTTCATTTGCAAAAATAGAAAATAGAAACGCCAAAGTTAGGGTATTTCTTGACTTTTTCGTTTCATAGGCAAATCTACACGGCGCAGCGTCGTTTTTCAAAACTTGAAATCTTTCAACAAAACCAAGAATATGAGTTCAATAGATTCAAAGAAGAGTTCGAATAAGAATCTTCTAATTGCGGCTGGAATAGCCATCTTCGCATTACTCGGATTAAATATTTTTACCTACACAGCCTATAATACCGAGAAAAGTGACAATACCGTACTCGCTAAAGAGACTGAAGAAAAAGCAGCAGCTTATGAAGAACTAGAACTAAACTTCAATGAAGCTAATGCCCAGTTGGACGAAATGAAAACCAACAATACAGAGCTCAATGCAATGATTGATGAGCAAAAAGAAAAGCTCGCTGCTCAAAAGAAAAAAATTAGCAGGCTGATTAGAAATGGTCGAAATCTTAAGAAGGCAAAGGCTGAAATTGAAAAAATGAATGCCCAATTGGCTCAATATGTCAACGAAATCAACGAACTCAAAGCCCAAAATGCCCAATTGGTTTCTGCCAATGAAGGCCTGACTCAAGAGAAGGCCATGTTGACTTCAAAGGTCGAAGAAGCTACCGCTGCCAATGAAAGTTTAAAAACAGCGAAATCCGCTCTTGAAACAGAAAAGGAAAAATTGTCTTCCACTAATGAAGTGCTAAGCCGGAAGGTCACAGCTGCTTCGGCTATCAAAGCAGTGGCTATCGACGTCAGACCGGTTAAAATACGCAAGTCCGGTAAAGAAGTCAAAAAACGTTATGCCAGAAGTATCGACAAAGTAAATGTATGCTTTACGGCGGATGCCAACCGGGTCACTGAAGGGGGAACTGAAAGCTTCTATGTCAGAATTATTAACCCGATGGGAGAGACCTTAGCCATTGAAAGTTTGGGCTCCGGCACATTGACTTCTAGTGATACCGGTGACGAAATTCGCTTTACCAAAAAAGTGGAAGTGCAATATGATAATAAAGCACAAAATGATATTTGTGTGGGATGGAATCCCGGTACAGACTTTATGAAAGGGGTGTATGAAGTTGAGATTTACAACAAAGGGTATGTCACCGGACGAACTAGCTTTAAGCTAAAATAAAAGTAACTATTTAGGTACCCACTATTTTGGTCAAAAAATGCCCTTTTTGCGCCTGTTTTTGCTAAAATTTTCTCACGTAGCCCAGCTACGCTTCAAAAATTGTAGCTTCAACATACACAAAAATGCCTATTTTTTGCCTTAAAATAGGAGCACCTAAACAGTTACAAATAAAAATGAGTTTACTCCGATTTTATCGGTTTGTTAGTAAGGGATGGCTGTGGTCATCCCTTTTTTATTTTTCTAAAGCCTAGTCCCAAAAATTTGGGCCCCAATTAGCATCAAGCGGGCGATGGGTCTGCTCTAGTTGTGTCCCTACCTGCGCCAACTCTTGTGTCGTTAATTGGTCTTCGATGTACGGGAAAAGCAACCGCTCTTCAAAACGGATATGGTCTTTTAATAATATTGAAAAGGCCTGCAAGTCATTGCGTAAGTCCGGATTGTCCGGGTTGATTTTTGTAATTATATACTCAAATTCCAAGTGCTCATCAAGCATCCTTTTAATGAGTTTGTCTTGTTTTTGAATCGTGGGATAAGCCAAAAAGTTATCTTCTTCTTGCGAGAAATGATGTTTTAAGCTAGGCCATAAGTGATGGATGTAATCAATCAAAACTTGATAGTCTTGTAAGTGGTCAAGGGCTTTTTTGATACGCAATGCAATGACTAGACCATCATGATGCTCTGACGAAAGATGTACTAGGTTTGGATTTCTTTTCATGCTGAGTCGTTATTTTTGTCTAGCCTGCTGCCAATTGTGCCTTGCCTGCTTCCGTAATCATCTCCGGTGTCCAAGGGGGATCAAATACCAAATGAACATCCGGTTCATAGTCGGGATAGCGCCCCATCACAGCTTCCATGACATTCATTACAATGGTGTCACCTACAGGGCAGCTCGGGGTGGAAAGTGTCATTTTAATATTTACTTTTTTGGCTGCTTCATCGACATTTAGGTCGTAGATTAAGCCCATATCGACAATGTTGACATTTAATTCCGGGTCGATAACTTCTCTTAGTACTTCCCAAATATCTTTTTCTATGCTATTGTCTGCTTCTTCGGCTTCCCCTAAAGTGGTTTGATGGCGCACCATTTTGATAATATTTGCAGCATATAAAATGGCCGTAGCCAAGAAGAAAAGCCCCCCCGTTAGAAGTATTGTTTTTTGGCGCAAGCCTATACCCACGAGTATCAGCGCTAAGCCGGCGCCGTATGTCCACATGTGCAGTCGGGCTATCTTTTCAGAAAATAAGTCGCCGGGCATAGGGACTTTTTGCTTACCCACAAATTTTTGATAACGATCCAACCAAATAATAAATGGCAAGGTCTTATAAGTTTGCCCAAGTATCATCGGAAAAAAGAATACCGTTATCGCCGCAAAGACGTATAAAATATCCAAACGTCCACTCCCCGAAAAAATCACATATATCGACAAAGCCAACGGCAAGATTAATGCAGGAAAGGCCAATACAGAGACTTTCATTCCGATATCTAATTTGCGTACACGCTTTTGGTAGGACTCATACACATAGGATACATAGAAGCCGAGTCCACCAATGATAAGCAACCAGCTAACGGTTAAAAGAATACGTGCTGAAATCGTAAGCCAATTGAGACTCAGCACTACTAAGCCTAGGTTTAATAGATAGAAAGCAATTTTTAGCTTCTTGTCCGTTTGGGCGTGAGAAACAAAAAACATCGGTAATAAAGTAGTACTAACGCCTACAACCAATTGCAAAAACCAGCCAATTAAACCGAGATGAATGTGTACTTTCAAAAAGGCGGCATTTTGGCTTCCTAAGTAGTTTGTACTTAGATTAAAAGCCATCATCAGCCCGAAAGTCGCTGTCAAAAATAGCCAAAAAATAGCTGCAATAACAAATTGAGCACTACTATTTAGTGTGCTAGCGCCATTTATGGACTTGATGATATTATAGCTAAACAACAAGATGCCGGCATAAGTAATGGTCGCAAAAATGGGAATCCACAGATTAAAGAGACCTGCGCCAAAGCTTATTGACAATCCCAAGATACCCACCAAAAAGACCCAAAATGTCCACTTAGCCAAAGGCTCACTATACAGTGGTGTGTTCAGGATGACCGGTACCAATTGGTACAAAGCGCCAATAATCAACATGGTCATCCAGCCTAAGACAGCCAGATGCGTCAATGCAAACAAATGGGGATGGAAATAATGTCCCAATAAATCTTGTCGAAAGAGAATCAACAAAATACCCAAAATTAAAAAACCACCGGTCGCAGCTACATAATGCGGGACTACGACGCCCGGAGTCGGGGCTTTATCTGTGTTGGCACCTTGCATGGCTATTTTTTAAAGATAATTAAGTCCATATTATTGCTATCAATGAGCTTTTCAATAAGCTGATAGTTTCGACGGGTCAGTTCAGACACCAAGAATTTTGGATATTTTTTATGATGTACCAAAAGCCCGTGTCCCTTTGGCAAAGTCTCTAGTTCAGACAAAATAGTAACCATGGGCTCCGGCATTTCCATCATGCGCACATCGACGACTTTTAAATCTTCACCAAAAGCATGTACTACTTGATCAAAATCGTCCTTATGGGTGGGGGGGGCTTGATTGGCATCCGGAGTTTCTGCTTTATCCCCTTTGAGTAGGTAGGTCACGACGACGCCCGGTTTCGGACGCTCCACCGTCGGCGTAAAGCCTTTTTGTCGCAACAAATTAATCAAAGGAATAGGCTCAAAACTATTGATAATTTTGATTGTCTCCCCGGATTTTAGGTCTTTGATGGTGGCCATTATTTTTTTGAAAGGATCTGTTCCGGCTTCGATATCCGGTCTTACATCAAGTGTGATGGCGGGTTTGATATTAGATTGCAATGGCCGAGAATCGGTTTGGTTTTGGGTGGATGTCGTCTGTGTTGTGGTATCGACTTCAAAACCGATTTCTTCAAGCTTGCGCAAAAATTCTTCAACGGTAGTATTTCCTATCTTGGCCGCTTCTTTGATGGTCACCCTAGGCGCTAGTGCCCGGCGCAAAATCGGGCTTCGTAATTTTCTAAAATGCTTATTAATGGAGGCAATGACTTCAAGGGCTTCCGGTTTGGCTTTTAGAATTTTTGAGATCTTGGTATGCTCGTCTATTTTCATGTGCTTCTTTATTTGGAACAAATCTAAATAAAAAACTCCTACTAGGCAAATAGGTTGGGCAGAAAAAGGTGATATAGGTCATTTTTTTGTAAAATTGAAAATTTATGCAATTATTGCATAAAAACTTGTTCACATTTTGCAATAGAATGGGATTGTTTTATTGCAAGGGACAAAAGTGTCAATTAGCATTTAACAGTTTGCAATGTGAGGACAGAAAACAGACGTCTGTCCTTGCATGCTTTTTTTTTGTCCTAGCTTCAGAAGTTGAGAAAGTTCGCCTACGGCTCACTAGGTTGAGACTCGTCCCGATTACTATCGTGGATTCGGACTTCGTGGTTGAGTGCTTCGCAGGTTGAGACGGTTTGGGTTCTTGTTTGGGTTTTTTAGTTGAAGAAGTTGAAAGAGTTGATTCGCTCGCAAGCTTCGCTAGTTGATTCGCTTCGCTAGTTGAGAGATTTGGTTTTTGATTGGGATTTTACTTTATTATATGATATTCGGCAGTTACAAAGGTATCGCACCTACAGCGCTCGATTGTTGCCTAGCCGTTAGAGCGTTGGTTGCCTTCGGTGTTCAATTTGTGCTTCGCACGTTCAATTTGCCCTTCGGGCGTTCATTGCCTTCGGCGTTCAAGGGAGCACGCTCTTGGCTGCCTAGCCGTTACACCGTTAAACCGTTAAACCGCTATACCGTTCATTGCCTTCGGCGTTCAAGGAGTATGCTCTCTTGGCTGCCTAGCCGTTAAATTCAAGTAGCAAGATTTCTTTCCTAGCTTCCCGTTATACCGTTATACCGTTATACCGTTACACCGCTAGTATTTGCCTTCGGCGTTCAACTTGTGCTTCGCACGTTCAACTTGCCCTTCGGGCGTTCATTGCCTTCGGCGTTCAAGGGGGGGCACTCTCTTGGCTGCCTAGCCGTTAAATTCAAGTAGCAAGATTTCTTTCCTGGCTTCCCGTTATACCGTTATACCGTTATACCGTTATACCGTTATACCGTTATACCGTTATATCAATACGCTAACAATTTCTTCAATTTTGCTTCCAATCTATTTTCCGCAAGGAATTGTTTTTCCAAGGCAGCAGCAAACGGGATGGGCGTATCCAAGGAAGCAACCCGCATAAGGGGGGCATCCAAGTATTCAAATAGATTTTCTGAAATATACGCCGCTAATTCGCCGCCAAGCCCACCGATAAGACTGTCTTCATGCAGTAATAAAACCCGATTGGTCTTTTTGACCGCAAGGTCTATGGCTTCATAATCCAAAGGCAACAACGTCCGTAAATCCAATATCTCCACATCTAAGTTTTGAGATGTGACCAATTTTTGCGCCCAATGGACACCCAAACCGTAAGTGATAATGGTGGCTTGATGGCCTGTATGAACGGTCTTGGCCTTGCCAATTTCTACGGTATAATAAGCTTCCGGAACTTCCCCTTTTATGCTCCGATACAATCCTTTGTGCTCAAAAAATAAAATCGGGTTAGGATCTTCAAAAGCAGCTAACAATAATCCTTTGGCATCCGCAGGATTCGATGGATAGACGACCTTTAATCCGGGCGTGTGTACAAACCAAGCTTCATTACTTTGAGAGTGAAAAGGGCCGGCCGCCATTCCCGCCCCTGTAGGCATCCGTACAACGACATCCGCTTTTTGCCCCCAACGATAATGTACTTTTGCGAGATTATTGATGATTTGGTTGAATCCGACCGTTACAAAATCAGCAAATTGCATCTCTACCATGGATTTCATTCCTTGGATGCTCAGCCCAAGAGCGGCTCCTAATATGGCGCTTTCGCAAAGTGGGGTATTGCGGACTCGATCGGCTCCATACTTGTCCAGCAGACCGTCGGTGACCTTAAAAACGCCACCATATCCGGCAATGTCTTGTCCCATTAAAATCAAATTATCATGTTGTGCCATAGCTTGATCCATCCCTTCGGCGATGGCATCTACAAAGCGGAGTTCTTTGGTTGCGCCATTGGGCGGTGTGATAATCTGGTGGTATGGGGCATAGACATCTTCCAGTTCTTTGTCTAAGTCCGGAACGATTTCCGGTTCGTTGTCCATTTGATCTACGGCTGCTTGAATATCGGCTTTGATAGATTTTTTTAGGGTGTTCATTTCTGCTTCCGCTAAAAAACCTTCAGACAGTAGATATTGCTCATAATTATTGACCGGGTCTTTTAGCTTCCAAGCGGCGAGCAATTCTTTGGGGACATATTTGGTCCCCGAGGCCATTTCGTGCCCAAACATCCTAAAAGTCATACACTCGACTAAGACCGGATGTGGGTTTTTACGAATGTCCTTGGCTATTTTTTGGATAGTAGTATATACTTCCAGAATATTATTTCCGTCAATGACGACAGATTCCATGCCGTAGCCGATACCTTTGTCGGCTATTTGTTGAGCTTTAAATTGCTCTCTATTGGGGGTGGATAACCCATAGCCATTGTGCTCGACAATAAAAATAACCGGAAGATTCCAGACGGCTGCCACATTCAAGGCTTCATGGAACTCTCCTTGGCTGGTTCCGCCATCTCCGGTAAAAGCAACGGTTAGCTTCTGTTGTTGTTTGATTTTGTAGGCTAGGGCTGCACCATCCGCCAAAGACAATTGCGGCCCCAAGTGTGAAATCATCCCAATAATACCATAATCCGGCGCCCCAAAGTGAAAAGAACGGTCTCGACCATTCGTAAATCCATTGGCCTTGCCCTTCCATTGCGAAAGCAAGCGTTCAAAAGGGACTTGTCTTGTAGTAAATACACCCAGATTGCGGTGCATAGGAAAAATGAGCTCGTCGGAGGCTATTGCAGCCGTCACACCCACCGGGATTGCTTCTTGCCCGATTCCGGAAAACCACTTGCTGATGCGACCTTGTCGTAGCAAGTTAATCATCTTTTCTTCGATGAGTCTAGGCCACAGCATTTTTTTGTACAAGTCTAAAAGTACAGATTTAGGTAGCTTACCTTTATTGAATTGGATGGCCAATTGGGTCTTAACAGACATAACGTGTTCGATTTAGGGGGCAAAGTTAATAGTA
>JALVCY010000159.1 GCA_027009605.1 Saprospiraceae bacterium | reverse complement strand
ATAGTAATCGGGACGAGTCTCAACCTAGAGAGCCGAAGGCAATTAACGGTCTAACGGTATAACGGTATAACGGTATAACGGCTAGGCGGCTAAAAAATCTTACAACTATATCAAATACAGAATCCCAAATATCATAGAATGAAGTAAAATCCCAACAAAAACCCAAATCTCTCAACTAGCGAAGCGAATCAACTAGCGAAGCCTGCGAGCGAATCAACTTCTTCAACTTCTTCAACTTTCTCAACTAACAGAATATCGAATGATGAAGTAAAAATCTGGATAAAAACCCAAATCATCTCAACCGTCCCCACATCCACAAAACAACCACCCAGATAGTCGCAAAAAAAATATATAATAGAATTCTTTCACATTTCCGGATTCTTAGCTAACTTTGGTTTGATATTTGTATTATTCCTAATGTGTTCTTTTTTTGTAACTATTTAGGCGCCCCTATTTTAAGGCAAAAAATAGGCATTTTTGTGGATGTTGACGTAGGGACGCACGGCCGTGCGTCCCTACGTGAAAAAATTTTAGCAAAAACAGGCGCAAAAAGGGCATTTTTTGACCAAAATAGTGGGTAGCTAAACAGTTACCTTTTTTTTTCCGGAAAGGCACCATTTGGAGCGTAACTAAGCAAGTATTAGAGCCGTTATAACAATAGCTCATCGACAGTCATCATCCGTAAACAACACCACAACCGCAAAAAGCTATGAAAAGCATTTATGAGCCGTATTTACTTGAATCCGCATGGGAGGTGTGCAATCGAGTAGGGGGCATTTATACTGTCATTCAGACCAAAGCACCATTTATTACCAAAAAATTTGGAGACAAATATTGTCTGACCGGGCCTATCTTAGGCGAGAAGCCTTCGGTCGAATTTGAGCCGACTGATGATTTTTCCGATACTTGGGGCAAAGCCGTGCAATCCATGAGAAAAGCGGGTTACAAGGTAGAGTATGGGCATTGGTTGATTGATGGCAATCCCAAAGTGGTTTTGTTTCCGATTTCGCAAGTAGTGCCTAAGCTGGAGGCTATCAAATCAGATTGGGTCAAGGCCAATAAAATGGAGATGTCCGAAGACTTTTTGGTCAGTCAGGTCATGGCTTTTGGGTATTTGAATTATATTTTCTTGAAGCATTTCGAGAAACAAGTGGGCGGCAAGGCGCCTGTTATCGCCCATTACCACGAGTGGATGGCTGGTTCGTCGATTCCTTTGATGAAGCAAAAAAAGTTTAAATCTAAAATTGTCTTTACGACCCATGCGACTATGCTAGGGCGGTATTTGGCCATGAATGAACCTAATTTTTATCGAGATTTGTCCAATTTTGATTGGCTCGAACAGGCTCGCAAATACAATATTGTTACGCAAGTATCTATCGAGCGCTTGGCGGCAAAATATTGTGATGTGATGACTACGGTTAGCCAGTTGACAGATAGAGAATGTAAGTTTTTGTTAGATAGGTCTTCCGACCAAATACTTCCTAATGGATTGAATATCAAGCGTTTCGCAGCCTTACATGAGTTTCAGAACCTGCACTTGGAGTACAAAAAGAAGATTCAGGAATTTGTCATGGGGCACTTTTTCAATAACTACACTTTTGATTTAGACAATACGCTTTACTTCTTTACTTCCGGGCGGTATGAATTTGTAAACAAGGGATATGACTTGACTTTGGAAGCCCTTTACCGGCTCAATAAAAAGATGCAAAATCTAAAAATAGATACGACTGTGGTGATGTTTTATATCACTAGGCGGCCGTTTTACTCTATCAATCCGTTGGTACTCCAATTGCGTTTTTACATGGATGAGATTAAGGAGACATCCGAAGCCATCAAGAAAGAAATCGGGGATAAGTTGTTTTATGCGGCTGCACAGGGAGATGGTCGGAAGATGCCCAATTTGGAGCAATTTGTTGATGAGCACTTAAGATTCCGCTTGCGCAAAACGATACAGCGTTGGCACACCAAGCATTTGCCCATTGTAGTTACGCACAATCTAAAAGATGATATTAATGACCAGATACTACAAGGAGTCCGCCGGTTAGAATTATACAATAAGCCCACGGACAAGGTCAAAATAGTCTATCATCCGGACTTTGTAGATTCGACGAGTCCGTTATTTAAGATTGACTATCAAAATTTTGTGCGGGGATGTCATTTGGGTATTTTCCCGAGCTATTACGAGCCTTGGGGTTACACGCCTGCTGAGTGTTTAGCCAATGCCGTTCCGGCCATTACCAGTGACCTATCCGGATTTGGAGATTTTGCCAAAAGGAACATCAAAGATTTGGACGAAAAAGGCATTGAAGTCATTCGCCGAAAGACCAAGACTTTTGACGAGTCCGCCGAAGCCCTTGCGGAAAAAATGCTGGAATTTGTCCAATTAAATCGCCGGGAGCGCATATCGTTAAGAAATAAAGCTGAAAACCTTTCCGAAAGCTTCTCTTGGGAAAACCTAGCCAAATACTATTTGGAAGCCTATGAATTAGCAGTAGGATAGGCCGCAGCGAGCCTTGGCGAGCATCAAAGTCAAAAAAAACATTAACTTTGACAGTAAGTTCTTGAACCAACTCAATCAGTGAGCCTTAGCGAGTGTCTCAACCAGCGAGCTATTGCGACCTACTCAACTAACGAAGCGCAGCGAGTGAATCAACTAGCGAAGCTTGCGTGCGAATCAACTTCTTCAACTAAAAGCCAAGCAGAATATTGAATGTAGAACTCCGAATAATGAATAATGAAGTAAAAACCCCGGCAAGAACCCAAATCGTCTCAACCTAGAGAGCCAAAGGCGAACGTCTCAACTTCTTCAACTAGCGAAGCGACTCAACTTCTTCAACTAAAAAACCAAACAGAATCCCAAATATCAAATAATGAAGTAAAAACCCAAACAAGAACCCAAATCATCTCAACCAGCGAAGCGTCTCAACTCACGAAGTCCGCATCCACGATAGTAATCGGGACGAGTCTCAACCAGCGAGCCGAAGGCGAACGACTCAACTTCTTCAACTAGCGCAGCGATTCAACTTCTTCAACTAAAAAACCAAACAGAATCCCAAATATCAAATAATGAGTAAAATCCCAAACAAAAAACCAAAATCGTCTCAACCTGCGAAGCACTCAACCACGAAGTCCGCATCCACGATAGTAATCGGGACGAGTCTCAACCAGAGAGCCGAAGGCGAACGTCTCAACTTCTTCAACTCTCTCAACTAAAAAAGACAAGCACCTAATACATGCCCAATCACCAAACCGCCATAAAAACAGCCTATTTCAGTACCCTGGGAAACACCGCCCTAGCCATCATCAAAGGCCTAGCCGGTATCTTTGGTCACTCCTACGCCTTGGTTGCAGATGCGATTGAGTCCACGACAGATATTTTTTCTTCTTTTTTGCTGCTATTGGGGTTGAGATATGCGCGGCGACCTGCCGACAAAAACCATCCTTATGGTCATGGCAAAATTGAGCCGCTCATCACTTTTATGGTGGTAGGGTTTCTAATTTTTTCGGCGGTGGTTATTGCCTATCAGAGTATTCAGAATATCCGGACACCCCATGAAATGCCCGCATCTTGGACGCTTTGGGTTTTGGGGGGAATTATTTTTTGGAAAGAATTATCCTATCGGATTGTCCTCAAAAAGAGTCAGGAGATAAAGAGCACCGTACTAAGGGCGGACGCTTGGCACCATCGTAGTGATGCGATTACCTCAGTAGCTGCTTTTTTGGGAATTTCGGCGGCATTGATATTGGGGAAGGGATATGAAGCGGCGGATGATTGGGCGGCACTATTTGCGGCGGGCATTATTTTGTACAATAGTTATATGATATTTCGTCCGGCGTTAGGAGAGATTATGGATGAGCATTTATACGATGATTTAATAGAAGAAATCCGCAAAGCCGCCATCCAAGTAGAAGGCATCAAGGGCACTGAAAAATGTTTTATACGCAAGTCAGGGATGACCTATCACATTGATTTACATGCGATTGTGGATGCCCAAATCACCGTAAAAGAAGGCCATGCCCTAGCGCATCAGTTAAAAGATTATTTAAATGAGCAATTCCCCAATTTCGGTCAAGTCTTGATTCATGTAGAACCGGATGCGTAGGGGCCTACCCACCATGCCACCAAAACAAAAGCCCCCGATTTTCAAAATTTACCAAGGGCACGAAGCCGTCCGCCAGTTCTTATCCCAAGAAGCCCAACTACACAGAATTTTGGAAATCTCCCCCAAAGCCAACCAAGAATGATAAGCTTGCCGAATATCGAATACCGAATGCCGAACGCCGAATAATGAAATGAAAAAAGAGTTTACTTCTAAAAGTATTTTGCTGTAAAATTACCAAATTTTATTCTGTTTGGAGATCTTTGTTCAACTGTTCAACTGTTCAACAGGGTAAACGAAAGAAAAAAATTAGATTATAAAAATAATAAATATCTTAGACCGGGAGTAAAAAATTGCACAAAAAGACGGCATTTAACTTGTTGACAATCAATGTCTTAGTGAATTCTTAGTGGCAACTTCGTGTCCTTAGTGGTTAGGCATTACATTT
>JALVCY010000158.1 GCA_027009605.1 Saprospiraceae bacterium | reverse complement strand
AAATAATACTGATTTGATCTTGGTGGATCCTTCCGTTTGTCTCGGGGATAACCCTTGGTTTGTGTGTGTGCCTACGGGGAGTTATATCGTGGTGGGGTTTACCGATAATTTGGTTTTTGATGCGCCCGGGCAAAAAGACTTGTTTATCCAAGAAGTGGGCGCCGCCGATGAGCTGGCTGAGATTTACGTAAGTTCGGATTTTGGAGCCACATTTACCTATTTTGGGATTATTAACGGGGGCTCCACCAATGGATTGGATTTGGCGGATATTGGCTTTACGGGATTGGTCAATGCGGTGAAAATCGTGGGGCTGGACAAGAAGGGGAGTGCCCCGGGTTTTGATATTGCCCGGATTTATGGGCTGAAAGGGGCAAATTGTACGGCCAATGCGGATACTCTATTTCCTAATTTGTGCTTGGATGACGAGCTGATATTGGATAGCGTGGGTGGGATTTGGGAGCCACCGACTTTTTTGGACGCCGATTATATTTTGATTGACACGGGGCATTTTGTGTTGCAGCGTGTTGTAGAGGATTCCATTGATGTCTGCCCGAATGATACGGCTTTAGTCGAGTTTTATATTCGACCTTGTGATTGTATGGGGACGCCTTACGGAAAATTTGAACTGGATGCTTGTAATCTATGTTTGGATCCTGCTGATTCGTTGTTTGGGATTTCTTGCCTAGACTGTATGGGTGTGCCTAATGGGACGGCGATTACGGATATTTGCGGGCAGTGTTTGCAGCCTGACGACCCAAATATTTGTACGGCGGAGAAGCTGGTTTATATTCCCAATGTCTTTTCCCCTAATTCGGACGGTGTGAATGATGTTTTTGACGTGCAAGTTAGGAATGGAGTGGAAGCGGAAGTATTGGAATATTCTATTTATGGACGTTGGGGGCAATTGGTCTTTCAACAACAGAATTTTCCGATTCGTTCTTCCAATCATTGGTGGGACGGCCGGATAGGACGGGGTCGAATCGGGCTAGGCGTTTATTTGTATCATATTCGTATTCGGCTTTCTAGCGGAGAAGAATTGGATTATGCGGGGGATGTGACTATCGGGCGGTAGGTTGGAAAGGCTGAGATAGTTCAAATTGCCCTTCGGGCGTTCAAATTGCCCTTCGGGCGTTCAAATTGCCCTTTGGGCGTTCAAATTGTCCCTTGGACGTTCAATTGCCCTTCGGGCGTTCAAATTGTCCCTTGGACGTTCAATTGCCCTTTGGGCGTTCAAATTGCCCTTCGGGCGTTCAAATTGCCCTTCGGGCGTTCAAATTGTCCCTTGGGCGTTCAATTGCCCTTCGGGCGTTCAAATTGCCCTTTGGGCGTTCAAATTGTCCCTTGGACGTTCAATTGCCCTTCGGGCGTTCAAATTGCCCTTTGGGCGTTCAAATTGTCCCTTGGACGTTCAATTGCCTTTGGCGTTCAAAAGGCAAGATTTCTTTCCTGCCTACCTTTCACCTTTGACCCTTAACCTTTGACCTTTAATTGCTGCCTAGCCGGTACACCATTGAGTTCACTCCGAAAAATCCACTCTGCCAGAAATTAAATCACGGAACAAAATTTTATTTGGCTACATTGCATAGTGCAGCGTGGTGTCGCTCCTATGGAGCTATATTTCTACTATTTTAGTCTTTACAAAGATGCCGCCCCGATGGGGCTCAGGCTTATGTATTTCGGCTATTTTCTCTATTGTCAGCCCCGTAGGGGCGACACCTTTGTAACAGACAATATCGCACGATACTGGAAGCCCCAGCGGGGCGACACTTTGTCTCAGTCGCACTAGTTATCATAAAGAATCCAAATATAATTTTGTGGGCTCAAGAACAAACCACCACACCCGCCTTTACGGAGTCATCTCACCGTTATACCGTTACACCGTATCACCTTTCCGGCCAATCAGATAGAATCCGGCGGTATTGACAAAGTTTCTGAGATAGGGAATACTTCCGAGAATGGGGATTTGTTTGCGTGGTTTTAGGCCGAATTTGAATTGGTAGATTGGGTTGATGAAATAGAGTTGTTTGTGGACGATTTGGTATCCGGTTTGGCGGACGATTCGTTCAAAACGTTCTAAGGAGATGCCGGTATCTTTAATTTCCAATAATTCTTCGATGGTTCTAGGTTTTTCACCAAAAGCCTGTAGCATTCCTTTGTAAAGGGGTTTGGGTAGAAGGTGAAAAAAGGGGAGACGGGACAAGAACTTAACGTTGCACATTTGCTGGTGTCCCCCAAAAGGCATTTGCCAAGGCGGGAAGCCAAAAAATATTTTCCCGGAAGGGGTCAAAAACTGTTTTAAATCTTGGATTAATTTGGCTTGCCCGTGAATGTGTTCGATAACATCTTTTAGGATGATTAGGTCGAAATAGCCTTGAAATTTGCCGGAAAAATCAACATCAAAAATATCGGAACAAATAATTTCCATTTTGCCACCGGCTATTTCGTCTTGGAGCAGGTCTTTCGCTAAATTGACTCGATACTCCGAAAGCTCTACGCCAATCGTCTTGCAGCCCTTACGGTGAAAAGCTCTTAATACGCCGCCTTCACCACAGCCTACTTCCATGACTGTCGTGTCGGGCGTAATCGGCATTTTTTCTTCGATAAACGGCACCACGTACGCTTCTGCATTGGTCGTCTGTTGATCAAAGTAAACTTTGGGGTTTTTATGAAAGTCAAAGGCCATAGTCGGGGAGTTTAGCCCATGCCGTCCATACCGGGAAAGCCTTTGGGCATTTTACCTTTGGACATCATGTGCATCATTTTACGCATTTGCTCAAACTGCTTGATAAAGGCATGAATGTCATCCAACGAGCGGCCACAGCCCAGCGCAATTCTTTTTTTACGACTCATGTTCATGACTTCCGGATGCTCTCTTTCGTAGGGCGTCATGGAGAAGATGATGGCTTCGACTTTCTCTAAGGCGCGGTCATCAATATCCACATCTTTAAGGGCTTTTCCAACACCCGGAATCATATTCATCAATGAACGCATATCACCCATTCTTTTGATTTGTTTGATTTGCTTGAGGAAGTCATTAAAATCAAGCTTGTTTTTCTTGATTTTCTTTTCCAGTCTTTTGGCTTCTTCTTCGTCAAATTGTTCTTGCGCTCTTTCCACAAAGGAGATGATGTCACCCATGCCCAAAATCCGTTGAGCCATCCGATCCGGATAGAAGATGTCGATGGTTTCCATGGTTTCCCCGGTGCTGATGAATTTGATAGGCTTGCCTACGGTATATTTTACCGAAAGGGCGGCTCCACCGCGGGTATCCCCATCTAATTTGGTCAAAACGACTCCGTCATAATTAATCCGCTCATTAAATGCTTTGGCGGTTTTGACAGCGTCTTGTCCGGTCATACTATCTACGACAAATAGGGTTTCGGTCGGATTGATTCCGTTTTTGATGGCTTCGATTTCGGCCATCATTTTTTCGTCAATGGCCAAGCGTCCGGCAGTATCGACAATCACTACGTCGAAATTATTGGATTTGGCATATTGAATCGCATTTTGGGCGATTTGGACGGGATTGGTATTGCCGACTTCTTTGTAGATGGGGACTTTAATTTGTTCGGAGATGGTGGTCAGCTGATCCACGGCAGCAGGTCGATAGACATCGCAAGCCACCAAGATTGGTTTTTTAGCCTTCTTTTTTTGGAGGAAGTTGGCTAATTTACCGGAGAAAGTGGTTTTACCGGAGCCTTGAAGCCCGGCAATCAATACAATACCCGGGTCGGCTTTGATATTGATGCCGGCCGCTTGGCCGCCCATCAATGCGGTTAATTCGTCTTGGACAATCTTGACCATCAATTCACCGGGCTTGACTGATTTTAGTACATTTTCGGTACCTAGCGCCTTGAGCTTGACCCTTTCGGTAAATTCTTTGGCAATTTTGTAGTTGACATCTGCAGAAACAAGTGCCCGCCGAATTTCTTTGATGGATTGGGCGATATTGATTTCGGTGATTTTGTGGTCACCGCTAATCACTTTAAACGCTTTGTCTAATCTGGTATTAAGACTTTCAAACATGGATTCTGATGTTTTATTGTTGTAACTGTTTAGGTGTTCCTTCCTTTTTAGACAGGAAATCAGGTGTTTTTATGACCTGAATAGTGGGCGTCTAAATAGTTACTTTTTATTTTCGGAGCGCAAAGATAGGGAACTTCGGGGGATTTGCAAAATGGAGGGGACGGGGATGGGCTTAGGCGCTTAATCGCTTCGCTATTGGCCAGGTGGTTGCAACTAATCCCGACAGTTGATTGAGACAAGGCCATTACGGTGCAAACTCGCTCCGCTCTTTGCTACATAGCCAAATAAATTTGGCTACTACCGACTGTAGCGGCGACTTTAGTCGCCAAGCTCCGACGCATAAGCATAGACTATCTTGGCAGCTAAACAAAACCAACTTACCATCAATGGAAAATTCCAAAGCAAAATAACCATAAAAGAGAAAACCAAACAAAATTTTGTACCACCAAGAGCCAAGCACAATTTCCAATAGCCCGTGGCGCAAACTCGCTTCGCTCTTTGCTACATCTTGCAACTAAAGTT
>JALVCY010000157.1 GCA_027009605.1 Saprospiraceae bacterium | reverse complement strand
AAAAATAAAGCTCCTTTGAATACCCAATAAATATCAAAACGCCATTCCGATAACATCTCAAGCTTAAGGTCTCCACTTTGGTAAAAGGGAAGATTGGCATCCAAGGAGATGGTGTCTTTGAATCCGCCCGGGCCCAATTCCCGTATCGACCAAGCCCGAATGGAATTGGCTCCCCCCGAATAGAATTGCACCACATACGGTACGTTGCGTGTGTCCGAATAAGGCACGGCCGCTCCTATCCGAAAAAGAGCCCCGACAGATTGCGTGTTAGTCAATTTTTTCTTGACTACACTGTGAATATCTAGTTTGATGTATTTAGCATATTCGGTTAAGTTCTTTTCGTTTCGGCCTAATTTGAAGACTTCGTTTTTGCCTAGGATTTTGTTATAGGTTTGATTGGCTAACCAAATCTCAAATCCGGAAATATCAAAATTACCGCCCCACTGAAAAGATAAGTCTTTGGAGTCAGTCCGAGTATCAGAGTTGTAGCTGATATTTTTAAAAATAAAACCGGTAAATAATTGTTTGCGGAAGCTTCGATTCAAAAATTCAAATTTGTTGAGTACTTCTTGAAAGGGCTTGTCGGCTTGGGGATAGAAGTAGTCCAACCCAATATTATTTACATTCATCTGGCTGCCGTTTTGGCCATAATAATTGATACCCATATTTGATCTTAGGAGGATGTATCGATTCCAATTGGGTACTTTGACAAATGAGAAACTAGTCGAAATTCTCGAAGAAGCAAACTTTTTTATATCTTTAGCAAACTCATCTAACTGCCTGTTTTTCATCCACTTACCAACATTTATAAAGGGGACGGTCTTGATGTATTTCGGAAAAAACAAGTCTCCTTTGAAAGCGAAGTTATAGGAAGTATTTTTCGATTTTCCCGTCAGGGGAATATCCAACCCGGCGTCCATATTCAGGCGCAATAACTCAGAACCATGAAAAACATTGCGGTGCTCAAAATTCACATTCCCACCGACCCCCAAAAAGGATCCACTTTGCCCGGTAGTGCCAACATTGGAGTTGTTGAATTCGGTGGAATACCCAATGGACATTTTCTCCTTTGGCACCATGTAGAGTTTGATGTCCATTTTTGAAGAATCCAACTTGGATACGCGCTGGCTAGTGTTGATGGAGCGATAAAAATTAAGCCGGCTGAGCAGTCTTTGAGTTTCTTCAATTTGGTCAATATTGTAAAGCTTATTTTTTTGAATGGCTATTTTGGGCAGAATGGCTTTGGGGTAAACTTCCAACGGCGCAGACGGGGAAAACTGAATGCCCGCAATGGTGGTATCGGAAGGATTGTTGAGTGGTTTGGCGACCCCAAATTGATGATAGACTTTGATATCTCCAATGTGAAAGGTGGGGTGTTGGAGCGAGTCTTGATAGAGATAAATGGAGAGTCGAGCCACATTTTTTTGACCGGTGGTATCCACAGCCAAAGGGGCAATATGAGCCGGCGTAAATTGAGCATAGCCCCGGTTTCGCAAGAGTCGGACAATGCGTCGGACTTCATTATTGTAGTTATCTAAGGTCAGTGGCGCATTGGGTTTGATAAAGGTTTCGTGTTGGTGATTCAGGAGTATTTTGTAGATACTCGTGTCGGGACAGACCAAAAAAGCGGAGTCAATTTTGGTGATTTTGTTGGGCGTGACGTAGTATTTGACAATGGTTTTTTGACGCCAAAAGGTATTTATTTTGTAGGTGACTTCGGCATCAAAAAATCCCTTTTGCCCCATCATTTCTTTTAGGTTCGATACGGATTGTTCGGTTTTGTTCGGGTCGTAAATGGCTGGTGGCTCTGCCAGTTGTTTGAGCACCCACCGGTTGAATTTGGTGGTGTCCTGCTTGTTTTGAACCCAGTAGTAAAACCAACGGCGAGTCGTAATGAAAAAGTTACGGTTGGGACGTTGGGCATAGACAGTGGAAAGGTCGTATTTTAGCTTTTTTTTATTGTGGATGTGCTGGGCGTGTTTGAGATAAATCTTGTTCTTTTTTAAAAAAGTTTGGTCTTTCTCTAGGTATTGGATGGTGCTACAACTAGAAAAAAATAGCAAAAATAACCACAAAATAGCGGCCAAGCCGATAGGCGAGACGCCGTTTTTTTGAGAATGTCCTATTTTTTGCATCGGTGGAGTCAAGAGTTTTGGCAAAAGTAGGGTGATTTTTTAGAACTTGCCTAGAATTACGTGCTTTTTGGTGGTTTTTGTGGGATGGCCGGATTCCCCCCACTGCATCAGCGACCAAAACAACGGTATATAGGGGCGTCCGAAAACAAATATTTGTCAACTCCACACCAAATCCCTACATTTGCGCAAGCAGGCCAAAGAAATAACTCAACCGAAAAATATGCTCACCAAAAAACAAGAAAAATACGTCAAAAGTCTTCACCAACTAAAGGGGCGTCGTCAGGCGTCTGCCTTCTTTTTTGAAGGGCATAAGATGGCTGTGGAAGGTCTTGGGGAATCGCAATTGGACGTGGAGCAAATCTATGCTTTGGATAGTTGGATTGAAGCGAATGGGCAAGATTTAGGGGATTCGCTTGCGCAAAAAATAGTAGCTGTTTCCGAAAGGGAAATGAAGAAAATCAGTGCATTGAAGACGCCAACTCCGGTTTTGGTCGTGGCCAAACAGCCGGAGATGGAGCAAGCCATTCGACCGAAAACCAAGGGACTGACAGCTATTTATTTGGAAGGCATCCAAAATCCGGGGAATATGGGCACGATTTTGAGAGTCGGGGATTGGTTTGGGGTGGATCAAGTGATAGCGTCGCCGGAAAGCGTGGATTTTTTCAATCCCAAAGTGATTCAGGCGTCGATGTCTTCTATCTTTAAGGTCAAATTGGCCGTTTGGGACTTGGATACGCTTGCGCAAAAAAAGAAAAATAATCAACTCTGGGCGACGGCTATGGAAGGCACACCTGTGCAACGGATGGACAAAACGACTCATCCGGTCATTTTGATGATAGGAAATGAAGGAACCGGGCTATCCCCAAAAGCTTTTGAATTGAGTGATGCAATAGTCAGTATTCCCGGGCATCCGGACAGAAAGGCAGAGTCTTTGAATGCGGCGATGGCTACCGGAATTTTTTGTAATTCTTTCGTAACTATTTAGCTACCCGCTAATTTTTGTTAGAAAATGCCCTTTTTGCGCCTGTTTTTGCTAAAATTTTCTCACGTAGCCCAGCTACGCTTCAAAAATTGTAGCTTCGACATCCACAAAAATGCCTATTTTCTACCTAAAAATTGGGGCACCTAAACAGTTACATTTTTTCTTTTTTTGAATGGATGGGTGTTGGGAGTTAGAAGGTTGAGAAAGGTTGAGGTGCTCGCTAAGGCTCGCAAGGTTGAGCGCTTCGCTGGTTGAGAAGATATGGGTTCTAGTTGGGGGGGACTTCATTATTTGATATTTGGGATTCTGTATTGTTTTAGTTGAAGAAGTTGATTCGCTCGCAAGCTTCGCTAGTTGATTCGCTTCGCTAGTTGATTCGCTACGCTAGTTGAGAGATGTGGGTATTTGTTTGGGATTTTGCTTCATTATTTGATATTTTGGATTCTGTAATTGATATAGTTGTAATATTTTTTAGCCGCCTATCCGCTACACCGCTACACCGTTGAGTTTACTCCGAAAAGTCGAGAGTAGTGGTTTGTTCTTGTGTCCACAAAATTTTATTTGGTTTCTTTTTAAAAACCCTTCCATCGTTTCCCTTTCCATAAGGGAAACCGAATGGTAACCAAATAAAATTTTGTTCCGTGCTTTGATTTCCGGCAGAGTGGACTTTTCGGAGCGGGCTCACCGTTATACCGTTCTTTGCCTACGGCTCACTGGGTTGAGACTTGTCCCGATTACTATCGTGGATTCGGACTTCGTTGTTGAGCGCTTCGCAGGTTGAGATGATTTGGGTTTTTGCTTGGATTTTTACTTTATTATTCGATGTTTGGGCAGTTACAAAGATGCCGCACCTACGGCGTTCC
This sequence comes from Saprospiraceae bacterium, assembly GCA_027009605.1. GTDB lineage: Bacteria > Bacteroidota > Bacteroidia > Chitinophagales > Saprospiraceae > HyVt-613. The sequence goes on along the minus strand of JALVCY010000157.1, from coordinate 573 downwards.
ATCCATGGTGATTGTTCTGTTCTGCATTCGATATTCTGCTAGTTGAAGAAGTTGAGCCGTTCGTTGTGTGAAGCCTTCAGCGGTTAAGTAAGCACTAACTCTCCAACTCTACCCGGATAGCTTGCACAAACTCATCGGTAACGTCCAAAACTTCAATAATAAACTCATTGGTCGCTCCTTTTTGGATTAGGCGGATGGTAGCTTGTCGCTTGGTTTTTAGGCTGCCTTTTTTCTCTCCAATCTTCTCTCCCTTATGGAATCCAACTTGTTCTCCCTTATGGAATCCAACTTGTTCTCCCTTATGGAATCCAACTTGTTCTCCCTTGTGGAATCCAACTTGTTCTCCAGCTTGTTTACCTTCTTGAATTAATTGCTCATACAAAGTCATGACATTCTCTTTTAAAAAGGGTTTTAATTGTTTAACTGCCTTCAGAAAATCACCTTTCTGCGCGTCCATGGTGATTGTTAGATAAACGAAAATAGTATGGAAAAAGTTTTTTCCCACCTGCGTTCTTAGATAGGTGTCCGCTCCTGCCCAAATTAGGCTCAAATTGGCCAACACATACTCCAAAT
>JALVCY010000156.1 GCA_027009605.1 Saprospiraceae bacterium | reverse complement strand
AAGCGCAGCGAGTGAATCAACTAACGAAGCGCAGCGAGTGAATCAACTAACGAAGCGCAGCGAGTGAATCAACTAACGAAGCGCAGCGAGTGAATCAACTAACGAAGCGCAGCGAGTGAATCAACTAGCGCAGCGAATCAACTCCCTCAACAACACTTTTACCAAGCAGGCGGAACAGGACGATTATCCACGATAGCCTCGATTTTTTCTAATACATCGGGGGTTAACAGATCTTGATCGCCTAAGGCTTTTAGATTTTCCTTTAGCTGAGCCAATTTGGAAGCCCCAAGGATGACCGTGGATACATTCGGATTCCGCAAAGCCCAAGCAATGGCCATCCTAGGTAAGCTGATGCCCAAATCCAAGGCCAACTCATTCAAAGCTTGAATTTTGGGCAACCGGTCATCTTGAAGAGTGCGCTCTTTTAGCCATTCCAGGCCGTCCATCCCTAACCGAGTCCCTTTCGGAAAATTTTTACGCAAGTACTTGTCTGTCAAGATACCACTGGCCAAAGGCGACCAAATCGTCGTGCCTAATCCCACCGTCTTATAAATTTGTGCAAACTCCACTTCCACCTTCGCCCGCTCAAATAAATTGTACTGTGGCTGCTCCATCGTCGGCCCTATCAGGCGATACTCCTTAGCCACCATCTGGGCTTCCATGATTTCCTGTGCCGACCACTCTGAAGTTCCCCAATATAGAATCTTGCCTTGCTGGATTAGATGATTCATTGTCCAAACAACTTCTTCTATAGGCGTCTGTTTATCCGGTCGATGACAAAAATAAAGGTCTAAATAATCGACTTGAAGCCTTTTAAGTGCATGGTGGCAGGCTTCCACTAGATGTTTGCGACTCAATCCGGTTTGATTCGGCCCATTCCGATAATCCCCAAAATACGCCTTGCTGGAAATCACAAACGATGTGCGATCCCATTTTAGTTTTTTGATGATGCGCCCCATGACGATTTCGGACTTCCCTTGGGCGTAGATTTCGGCATTATCGAAAAAATTAATCCCGTTCTCGTAGGCATAAGCCATTAATTTTTCGGCTGTTGGAGCGCCGATTTGCTTGCCAAAAGTTAGCCATGACCCGAAGGACAAAGCGCTCACTTTCAGCCCCGATTTGCCTAGTCTTCTGTATTCCATATTGTATCTTTTTGGTTTTTCCCATACATTTGGGGGAGCACAAAACTAAACTTTTTTGGGAAACTTTCCGTCTTTGTAATAAAACGAACTCGTTTGTGCTCCTAACAACCGGTAAATCAAGCACAAAATAGCCTATTATCTGTTGATTCGTGTGATGAGCCAAACCACCACAAGCCACGCAGATAGTTCAAAGCGTACTAAAAAGAAAAATGACCACCCATTTATGTCAAAACTCGACCAAAAAACCAGCGTCTTTGTAGTACTTGGAAGCTTTGCTTTTATCGGCCTGATTGCCTTATATGTCATGGAGTTTCCCTATTTCTCGAATACCCGCAACATCGCTGCCCTAATTCAAAAATCTTTTTTATATACTACCATCGTGGTACTTCTGATGTTTGCAATAGGCTATTTGGCCGGTGTCTTACGTAAGGAATCCATCCGACTGCATGTATTCTTTATGGTCTCATTGATTATGATGGCGCCCTTGTTTGGGAGTTTTACCAACCGTAAATTATCCCGTGCGCGCCCCTATTCTGAGACCTTCGATTATCTAGGCCAGAAGGGTTATTACATTGCGATGTTGTATAGCAAAAAGAACCAACCGGCCGATACTTACTGGATTTACTTGCGTAAAAATGGGAAAGACTATACTTTCCGGACTCACGGTGTCTTACCCCAAAACAATAGCATCGGGTCTAAAGTCCGCTTGGTCATGAAAAAAGGATTTTGGGGATATGATTATTTTGATGGTAAGAGCTGGGAGTTTTTTTGAGTGCCTTCGGCGATTGGGTGAGTGGGGAGTGGTGAGTAGTGAGTGGGGAGTGGTGAGACTGTTCAACTGAAAGCATTGATAATCAATTGGTTATTAGAATCAGTAGAACGCTTGGACGGTGAGTTTGCTCCGAAAAGTCGGGTGATGGCTTGTTCTAGTGACCACAAAATTTTATTTGATTTCTTTTCGATAACTTTCCAAAAGTTTTAAACTTTTGGAAAATTCTGTATCGTAACCACATAAAATTTTGTTCATCACTTTAGTTTTTTAGCAGAGTGGACTTTTCATAGCGGACTCAACAATTGAACTGTCTCGTAGAATGCCCAATATCTAATGATGAAGTCAAAAACAACCCACAACACCCACCAAAACAAAAGCCCGATTTTCAAAATTTACCAAAGAAACGAAGTGCTCCTCCAAGACGATATCCGATGAAGCCCAACAAAACGGAATTTTGGAAATCTCCCCAAACTCCAACCACCGAAGCATAAAAAAAATATCGAATACAGAATGTCGAATATCGAATAACGTAGTAAAAACCCCAAACAAAAACCCATATCGTCTCAACCTATACAGCACTCAACCACGAAGTCCGAATCCACGATAGTAATCGGGACAAGTCTCAACAAGAGAGCCGAAGGCGACCGTCTCAACTTTCTTCAATCAGTAAAGCTTTCGTCCGGAGCCAATGGCATACGGGGAACAGTTTGGCTCACCAATCACTACGCTGCGCTCCGTGCTTAGCGATTCACGTCCAAAGCGAATCTCAACTACAAAGTCCGAAGGACAAGTCTCCACTACGAAGCCAAAAGCAACCATCTCAACTTTCTCAACTAGCGGAGCAATTCATCAAGAGCCAATGGCATACGGGGAACAGTTTGGCTCACCAATCACTACGCTGCGCTCCATGCTTAGCGATCCACGTCCGAAGCAAATCTCAACTACAAAGCCCGAAGAACAAGTCTCCACTACCAAGCAAAAAGCTACCATCTCAACTTTCTCAACTAGCGGAGCGAATCAACTAACGAAGTCCGAAGGACAAGTGAATCAACTAGCGGAGCGAATCAACTAACGAAGCCTGCGAGCGAAATATCCAATGATGAAGTCAAAAGTAAACCACTATCTAAGCCAAAGACCAAAAGCAGCTTGCTGCGCCCCAAAGACCAAAGACCCAAAACCTCCCCAAAATATTTAAGAATTACCCCACATAGTCCCCCAAAAAACAGTACTTTTGACCTAACAATCTAACCAAATAAAAACAACCACAATATGGACGATCAAGACAAAAGAAACCAATTCAGGCCGGAGACACTAATGATGTCTTACGGCTACAATCCACAATGGTCGGAAGGCGCCGTAAAATGCCCTATTTTCCAGACTTCCACCTTTGCTTTTAATACCGCCGAAGAAGGCAAGGCCTTTTTTGAAGTGGCCTACGGACTTAGAGACCAAAGAGTCAATGAAAAATTAGGCCTAATCTATAGCCGACTGAATAATCCCGACTTGGAAATCCTAGAAAATCGACTCAAACTATGGGACAAAGCCGATGATTGTGCGATTTTTGAAAGTGGTATGTCGGCTATTTCTACCCTATTTTTGGAGTTTTTGAAGCCCGGCAGCCTGTTGCTCCATAGTAAGCCCGTCTATGGCGGGACGGATCACTTTATCCACCATATTTTAAGCGAATTTGGGATCCATACCGTGGGTTTCCATCCGGGAATGAGCAAACAAGAAATCATTGATTTGGTAGAAAGTACCGGACATGCCGACCGCCTGGCTCTTGTCTATATAGAAACTCCGGCCAATCCAACCAATGCCCTTTTCGATATGGAAATGACACGAAGCATTGCCGATCATTTTGCGACCGATGAAAAACCCGTTTATTTCGCTGTCGATAATACCTATATGGGGCCTTTATGGCAACATCCAATGGAATTTGGCGCCGACTTAGTGATTTACTCCGCTACCAAATATATTGGCGGTCATAGCGATGTCATTGCAGGAGCTGTTTTGGGTAAAAAAGAGCTCATGACCCGAATCCGGACACTCCGGACCTTCTTGGGAAACATGGCCGGCCCTTGGACAGGCTGGCTGCTGATGCGAAGCCTGGAAACCCTTAAAGTCCGTATGGACAAACAAACTAAAAACGCCCAAAAAATAGCGGAATTCCTAAACCAACATCCCAAAGTCGAAAAGGTCTATTTCCTTGGACTTTTGGATGAATCCCGACCCGAACAATTCAAAATCTATCGCCACCAATGTGAAGCACCGGGCGCAATGATTTCTTTTGATATCAAAGGGAAGGAAAAGGAAGCTTTTGCTTTTCTAAATAATTTGACGATTATCAAGTTGGCGGTCAGTTTGGGCAGCACCGAAAGTTTGGTCCAACATCCGGCGACGATGACCCACATTGATGTCTCTTTGGAAGACCGGCAACTTTTGGGTATTTCTGAAAAGCTTATTCGATTGTCCATTGGAGTGGAAAATGCAGACGATTTGATTTGGGATATTTCTAATGCTTTGGATAAAATAGATTGATGCTCTAACGGTGGTCGGGATGGCCGTCCCGACCGCCGTCACGACATTATCTAATTTGCAGCATCTTGCCGCCCCGTTCCCCATTTAAGAAGAGCTGTAGGTAATAATATCCGGAAGGTAAATCGGAGACATCAACATCTATAATGCTTTGGCCGGAAGGCAAAAAACCGGGTATATACTCCTTGAGCAACCGACCTTTGGAATCAAATATAGACAAGAGCACTGACCCACTTCGGGGGACGTCCAAATCAAGATGAACGACATCATTTGCCGGATTGGGATAGATATTTATTTTTCCTGAAAAGGGCATGATGTCCTGCACCACCGTCGTATCCTTAAACAAGGAATCTTGCGGGGGCGTATATATTGGCACAAAATGATGTCCCAATCCCATATTAGGCATCCCAATCCACAAGGTATTGCGATTGTCCCACACCAAATCAGCTACATTATTTTGCGGCAAATGCCCTGAATAAACCCCAAAATGATTCCAAGGTCCTAATTTATAGGAATAAAGCCCCGCACCGGTCGTCCCCACCCATAAGGTAGAATCCGGAGTATATTGGAGAGAAGAGACCAAATTGCCCTTCATGACAGAATTGCTACCATTGTACAGATACCAATGGTCATCCGAATCTTTTCGCAACAAACCATGCCCAAAAGTCCCTATCCAAACATTGCCCCAAGGATCTGTTTCCAAATCAGTCACCTGGATTTTATTGAGTAAGGAATCCGGCGTATTGTAACCGGTCAAGGAAGTCCCATCAAAATGCATTAAAGATATTTTGCTGCCCCCATACCAAAATCCACCCTGTCCATCCGGTTCGATAGCTTCTACATTGGCATATTTCCCGGTCAAATCCGCATTGTGAAAAGTCCAAGTATCCGTACCAATTTCAAACTCCCAAAGCCCTCCATTCACCGCCAACCAAATCACATTTAAAGGGTCAATATAGATGTCATGAATCACATTATAAGGGGGTTTTAGGGGCGAATTATCAGGATTATAATGCGTTGCTGTCGTCCCATCCCACTTAGTCAATCCATCAAAGCTATAGGCAATCCAAACGTTGCCGAAAGTGTCCTTCGCCGCAAAATTAACCTGATCGGTAGGCAAGCCATTGTGCTCTTTGTCTATAATCGTCCAAACCGAATCCTGCAAAAGCCCCAGCCCACTGGTTCGAGTGGAGACCATTAAGGTACTATCCCTTTCGGAAAAATTGAGCGAAAGCACATCATTGTCCAAAATAGCATCATCATTGAACTTAAAGGTTTCCCAATTCGTCCCATCATACCGGATGAGCCCTTTGCTATAAGTCCCAATCCACAAATTACCGGTGGAAGTATCGGCCACGACTTTTTCAATCCAGTCAGAAGACAAACCTGAATTCTCCTTAGTAAAAACCGTCCAAGTCGCCAAATCTTCAAAGCTATTAGTAGGGATACGCACCAAGCCGTGTTCGGTAGCCAACCAAGCAATCGAATCCCGATCAATCGCAATATCATGGATATAATTACTCAATAAAGGCGAGTTGGTGCGACTAAATACAGACATTTCATCATCGTCTAATATCGCAAAGCCATCATGTGACCCCGCCCATACTCGACTGCGCTGGTCAATCGCTAAACCCGATACAATATTCCCCGGCAAATCAGAATTATAGATATCATAAAATACCCAAGTGGAATCTAATCTACGGTGATAAAGCCCGTGTTTTTTAGTCCCAAACCAAGCATCCGTATCGTCATGGCTATTGGGATCAAAGGCGATTTGGATAATTCCACCTGAAGAGTTACTAATCGGCAAAGAGTCCTTTAGAGCAGACCACTCCCCATGTTCATAGATGCTTATGCCCCCATAAAAAGTCCCTAAATAAACCGCCCCGGAAGGAGCCACAGCCATCGTCCGCACAAAATTAGAACCTAGGGGCGAATTTTCGACTTGATAATTCACCCAAGTATCGGCATCCGCACCGGCATGTCCGGCTCCAAAATAATAGTAAGCCACCCAAATGGAATCATCCGGAGTCACCAATATTCCGGTCATAAAATCATCGGTCATATTGGTGCTCACAGCCGAGAATTTGATGCTTTCTTCGGTGAGTGAATTAAACTTAAAGATCCCATCCCGTGTAGAGACCCATACTTCTTCTTCATTTACCGAAATCCCGGTAATATTGTTCGAGTGAGTCGCAAACTGCCAGTCATCTTGGCCCCAAACCTGTGTGAAAGCGAATAGAAAAACAACCCACAATAACTTATAATAGTTGTTGGCATTCATAATTAGTAGTTCATCGATGTTTGTTGTGGGGCTTACTAGGCGGAACAAAAATAACCCAAAAATTTATAAAAAGTAGTATTTTGTACGTTTTTATCCTTCCGCCTTACGGCAAAATTAGGGGATAGTCCTTACCAACGGCAAAGATTTGGCAGAATTTACCAAAGAATAACTATATTTGCCTCCTGACAATAAAAACCCAAAAAATCAAGTTTCCATAAAAAAACTCAAACACTATGCAGTCTAAATTTTTGCTTTTCTTTGCCCTATTCCTAGTTCCTTTTTGGGCGCAAGCTCAGCCGGATCGGTGGCAACAACATGTTGATTATCAGATGGATATCGACTTTGATGTCCGGAGCCACCAGTTTACGGGCAAACAAAAATTGACCTATACCAATAATTCGCCGGACGTACTCAAAAAAGTCTATTACCATCTGTTTCTCAATGCTTTTCAGAAAGGCTCTTTGATGGATTTGCACAATCAAGTCGTCCCGGATCCGGATCCCCGGGTCGTCGGTAAATTTGACCAACTCAATGCCGCCAATGAAGGTTTTACGCAAGTCAAAAAACTGACCTTAGATGGCAAGCCAACCCAATATCGCATCGAAGGCACCATCTTGGAAGTCACCTTGCCGACCCCGATTCAGCCACATTCTTCGGTGGTACTGGAGATGGAATTTTTGTCGCAAGTCCCTATACAGATTCGCCGAAATGGTCGAGACAATTCAGAAGGCATCGACTATTCTATGTCTCAATGGTATCCCAAATTAGCAGAATACGACTACACCGGCTGGCATCCGGATCCCTATGTCGCCCGTGAATTTTATGGGGTTTGGGGCGACTTTGATGTGAAGATTACCATCGACAAAAATTATGTGGTAGCGGCCGGCGGTTACATCCAAAATCCTACAGAAGTCGGACACGGCTACGAAGAACCGGGACAAAAATTGCATTTGCCGAAAGGCGACAAATATACCTACCACTTCAAAGCACCGAATGTCCATGACTTTGTGTGGGCAGCTGACCGGGATTATGTGCACAAAAAATTGAAGAGAAAAGACGGTGAAGTATTGCATTTCTTCTATCAAGAAGGCCCCAAAACCAAGGCTTGGGCAAAATTCCCGGCCATCATAGACCAAGCCATAAGCTACATGAATGCCCATTTTGGGCAGTATCAGTACAAGACGTATTCGTTTATCCAAGGTGGAGATGGCGGCATGGAATATCCATTGGCGACTTTGATTACCGGCAACCGCTCCCTAAATAGTTTAGTCGGTGTGGCCGTACATGAGCAATTGCATAGCTGGTATCAGATGATGTTGGGTAGCAATGAGACGCTCCACCCTTGGATGGATGAAGGATTTACCACCTATGCGTCCACCAAAACGATGAATTACCTTGCGGGAAAAGGACTACTTCCGGGCATGAAAAGACAGGACGATCCTTTTATCTCACATTACAGCCAGTACTTTCAAGTGCACAATGCCGGATTGGAAGAGCCATTGAGCACCCACTCCGACCACTACCTGACCAATACCGCCTACTGGATGGGCGCTTACACCAAAGGAGAATTGCTTTTGCGCCAGCTGGAATATGTCATCGGCAAAGAAAATGTAGCCCAAGGCTTATTGAAATACTTTGATGCTTGGCATGGCAAACACCCCAATCCGGATGACTTCTTTAGGATTATGGAAAAGCAATCCGGGCTAAATCTCGATTGGTATCAAGAATATTGGGTGCAGACCACCCATACCATAGATTATGGTCTCAAAGATGTGCAAAAAGTATCTCGCAAAAAGACCAAGGTAATTCTCGAAAAAATTGGTGTTATGCCGATGCCACTAGATGTCGTGGTCACTTACAAAAATGGAGATCAAGAGTTGTATTACATCCCCTTGCGCTCGATGCGGGGCGAAAAAACGGGCGATGTACTCAGCGAATATGAAGTCCACATCCAAAAAGATTGGCCTTTTTTGCAAAAAGAGTATGAGTTTGTCCTTCCGGCAAAATTTAAGAAAATCAAGTCCATAGAAATTGACCCATCCCATAGAATGGCCGATATCAAAAGGGATAACAACGAATACAAAAAACAAAAAAAATAAACCATGCGCGCTGTACGCCTTATCCTTACGCTATGGGTTTTACTATGGCAGAGTACTCCGTTTTTTGCGCAAGCTACAGATTCGTTAGAAGTAGTCAAACCACCTAAGATTCATCGTAAAAAGCGTAAGTCTAAGGCACAGAAGGCATTACTGATGGCGATTATCCCCGGTGGTGGGCAAATCTATAACAAAAAATATTGGAAGCTGCCCATCGTCTATGGCGGGCTGGGATTGTCCATTTATAATATCCAAAAAAATAAGCGGGAATACAAAAGATTTGATCAAGCCCGGACTTATCGGCTGGATCATAATCCAAACACGGTGGATACGGAGTTTCCCAATCTAACGCTGGACGCCATTAATAGGATTAGGCAGGGCTATGACAAAAATGTGCAGCTCTCTTATATTATGACCGGTTTGGTTTATTCCCTGAGTATTATGGATGCGTTTGTGGATGCTCACTTGAGTGAATTTGATGTGGGGGATGATCTTAGCTTGAAACTGACGCCTTCTAGTATGGAAGGGGTTGGGATTGGACTGGTCGGGGTGCTGGTGTTTTGATGGGTGGTCATAGGGATGCACGACCGTACATCCTACTACAGGCCGTGTATGCTTACAGGCCGTGTGCCGTGCATACCTATGCCCTTTTTTCTCAGGGAATAACAAATTAAAAAAAATTAACGTATCTTTGCACCGCAAATTCCTTCCGCACAAAAAACATAAAAAATGAGTATTAAAAAGAAACTCGACAACTTAGACAAAATGATTGTTGATGGATTAATTATTGATGCCTTTGACCGCTATTTTGATGACCAAGTTGTCACGCACAGTGATTCGGGTGATCGCTCCAAAAACAAAGCTCAAAAAAGAGAATGGCTGGTTAAATTTTTCAGCTTAATCCAAAAGGTTAACCGAGTTGAATTACACGGACAAGCTATCACCGGCAATGTCACCCACTCCAAATTCACCTTCGAGTTTACTACGACTTGGGGAGCTAATTTGGTCTGGAAAGAAATTATCAGACGGACTTGGAAAGATGGTAAAGTCATCGACGAGTACTACTACGAAGGGGAATTACCCAAGGTTAAGGAAGAGAAAAAAGTAGCCCAAAAAGCAACTCCTAAGAAAAAAGTAGTTAAAAAAGCTCCCGCTAAAAAGGCTGCTCCTAAAAAAGTAGTAGCCCAAAAAGCTCCGGCCAAAAAGGTAGTACAAAAAGCTGCTCCTAAAAAAGTGGTCAAAAGAGCTCCCGCAAAACCGGATGATTTGAAAAAAATCGAAGGTATCGGCCCTAAAATTGCCCAAATCCTAACAGATGCAGGCATTCCTACTTTCGCAAAATTAGCCGCTACCAAGCCTGCTAAACTTAAAGAAATTTTAGCCGCTGCCGGTAATCGCTTCAAAATGCACAATCCTGCAACCTGGCCGGAACAAGCTAAATTGGCCAAAGCCGGAAAATGGGATGAATTGAAAAAATTACAAGACAAATTGGACGGCGGACGCCGGTAAGTGAAATGAAGCACGGCCGTTCTTCCCAACGGTCGTGCTTCCCTTTCTATTCATCGAACTGCAAATTTCAGAATCAAGCGGGATTCAATTGTTTTGGGGGATGCCCCAAAGAGTTTGAGTTTGATTCGGACATTCATCTTGTCTTTTAAGAGAAATTGCTTTAAATCTGCTTCTTCCGAAACTAAGTCAACAACTCGACCTGTTTTATTGGGTACCGGATCGCGGTAAAAAGCCGGTACAATAGTCCCCACTATCTGACCATTTTCGGCATTAAAAAACTCCACTTCTATACTCTTTATAAAATCATATTCAACATCATCAAATATGGCTTCCATCCGACCCTTGCGGGGCAAAATACTCTCAATACTCGCCGGATCAACGTTATGAAAAGCAAATAACGAATCCGAAAAAGTAGGCAAGGCCTGAATATCAAAATAATGCGTCACAAACGGGCCAATACCGGCATTAATCGTAAAATCAACCGGATATTCCATCTCAAATAAATAGGCCTTTTCCGTATTCTTGCGACAAGAAATAAAAAGAAGCCCCACAAACAGAATAAAGATTATTTTTTTCATAAGTCTATTGTTTTTAACGGTGTGTCCGCTCCGTAAAGTATTCTTTCCCAAAATCACCATTTTTTTTTCTGTTTGGATTTTTTGTTCAACTGTTCAACTGCTCAACAGGTAAACGAAAGAAAGTTTTTATAATACGTTAGCCTATGTGCGCACCATTTCTTACCTAAATTTTAGCAGCCTAAAGCCAAGAATTTGTAGTATTTCTTAGTGTAAACTTAGTGTTATCTTCGTGTCCTTAGTGGTAAGGAAAAATGTAAGATTTTTGTAACTGTTCCAACCATTTCAAAACCCCGACTTTTCGGAGCAGACTCAACAATTAAACAGAAAACATACATCCAACCACCAAAGGCAATAAAAACGAATCCCCCCCGGTTTTATTCTAAAACATCAGAATCTTCCGGTTTGCCGGGCGTCTGAGATTTGGCTTTGTCCCAAAGTTTATCCATTTCCGCAAGGCTCATTTCTTCTAGGGGAACTGGGGCGTTCACTTCAATATAATGAAAACGTTTTTTGAATTTTTGGTTGACCCTTTCCAAAGCGGTTTCCGGGTCGATACCGGTCAAACGCGCATAATTAATCAAAGAAAAAAGGATGTCTCCAAATTCTAATTCTTTTTCCTGAAAAGGCCGGTTGGTGTCCATGGCTTCCTTAAACTCACCGATTTCTTCCAGTACTTTTTCCCAAGCGTCCCCGGGGTTATCCCAATCGAAGCCTACTTGAGCCGTTTTTTCTTGCATTCTGTAGGCCTTGACCATCGCCGGCATGGTATCCGGGACGCCTCCTAAAACAGATTTTTTGCCTTCTTTGAGTTTTAGTTTTTCCCAATTTTTCTTGACTTCCGCTTCATCTGCTACTTCTACATCTCCATAGATATGGGGGTGACGCCCAATCAGTTTTTCAGAGACAGCATCCAAGGCATCGCCAATATCCCAAGCCCCTCTTTCGGAAGCTATCTTAGCATAAAAAACCATGTGCAGCATCAAATCTCCAATTTCCTCCTTTATCCCGTCCAAATCTTCTTTCAAAATAGCATCCGCCAATTCGTAAGTTTCTTCAATCGTCAAATTGCGCAAGGAATCAAAGGTCTGCTTCCGATCCCACGGACAGCCGGCTCGCAAATCGTCCATGATATTTAACAGCCGCTCAAAAGCTTTTTTCTTTCGTTCCATCTTTTTTTGGCAAAGTTAGGTGTTTTTGGTGAGTTGTTTGACAGGAGAATCAAAACTAAAGTCCCAAAATACTGTTTTCTAATAGACTATCTCCTATCTTTGTGCCGGCAAAAAAAAGAAGAAATATGGCTTTCCTATATATCCTTTTGATCATCACCGTGACGATTGGGCTTTCCTTTATCATGCTCAATATCCGGCATATCGTTACCGGACAACAATTTCGGGGTACTTGTGCTTCCGCCAGCCCCTTCTTAAAGGACAAACTAGGTGATTGCAGCTGCGGCGCCGAAGAAAAAGCCAGATGTGAAAAAACCGTACATAATGATGAATTGGCTAAGGGCGGCTATGAATATGAAGAGATAACCGCTGATTAAAGCAAACCACCGATTTTCAAAATTTACGACAAGACATCCACTCGGCTATCTGAATATCTATACCTGGCTCTCAACCACCAAAACCAATCAGAATTTCGAATGATGAAGTAAAATCCCAATCAAAAATCCATATCTCTCAACTAGCGAAGCGAATCAACTAGCGAAGCTTGCGAGCGAATCAACTTCTTCAACTTTCTCAACTAGCAGAATATCGAATACAGAACAGAACAATCAACATGAATCGAGCGCCGTAGGTGCGACACCTTTGTAACTGCCGAATATCCAATGATGAAGTAAAATCCCAATCAAAAGCCCAAATCTCTCAACTAGCGAAGCGAATCAACTAGCGAAGCCTGCGATCGAATCAACTTCTTCAACTTTCTCAACTAGCAGAATATCGAATACAGAACAGAACAATCAACATGGCTCGAGCGCCGTAGGTGCGACACCTTTGTAACTGCCGAATATCCAATGATGAAGTAAAAATCCCACCTAAACAGCTAAACCATCAATATAAGCATCCAAATGATCGGTAATATCAACAAGATAAGAAGAATCTTTCATGGTCAAAGACAAAAACACACTACCTTGAATCATAGAAAAAATATTTTTTGTGGCTTTCTCCACATCAATAGTGGGTTGGAGCTGACCGGCATCTACGGCCTCTTGGAGCAATTCCATGATGTCAGACAATAGTCTGCTGATGATTTCTTGAACCCGGGCAAATAAAACCGGGTCTCGATGGTTAGCATCTACACCGATATTTAAGACCGGACACCCCCCCGCAATCATAGTTTGATCATAATAATCCCGATAAAACTCAAATATTTTGCGCAAGCGTCCCAACGGTGTAGTCGCTTCCTCCATTTTGGCTTGAATCATCTGCAAGATGGTTTTGACATTCCAATCAAAAGCCTTCACTGCCAACTCTTCTTTATCCTTAAAATTACCATAAATAGCCCCTTTCGTCAATTCAGTGGCAGCGGTAATATCCGCCAACGTGGTGCCGACATAGCCATTTCTATTAAATATGGGAGCTACTTTTTCTAGGATGAATTGTTTAGTTTTATCTGCTTTTGTTGCCATCTTCTCTTTATTTCTTGTAGGGTTTGGCTTCACTTTATTTTTTGAGCGATGAGTCGCTTTTGCCAACCAACTTCTTATTCCGAAACAAAAGTAGCCCTTTTTTTAAGAACCTGCACCAAAGAAGGAAGGAATCAAAAAGACGCTAAATCAGATTCCTGAATAAATCACCCTTGCGTTGACTCCAAACGGTATTCTGTTGTAAAACTCCCAAATTTTATTCTGTCTGGAGATTTTGTTCAATTGTTCAACTGTTCAACAGGGTGAACGCAAGAAAAAAATTAGAATATAAAAATAATAAATATCTTAGACTAGGAGTAAAAAATTGCACAAAAAGACGGTGTTTAACTTGTTGACAATCAATACCTTAGTGAATTCTTAGTGGCAACTTCGTGTCCTTAGTGGTTAGGCATTACATTTTTCCTTACCACTAAGTTCACTTTAGATAACACTAAGTTTACACTAAGAAACTCTACAAATTCTTGGCTTCAGACTGCTAAAATTTGGGTGAGAAATAGTCCACATATAAGCTAACATATTATAAAATTTTTCTTTCGTTTACCCTAACTGCTCAACTAAAAGCACTGATAATCAACTAATTATGAGAATCAGTTGAACGATTGAACATAACTAGTTGATTTCCAGTACCTTCGTTTGAACAGTTGAACAGTGAGTTCACTCCGAAAAGTACCTATTATTAAAACTCGAAGGAATGAACAAAATTTTATTTGGTTACCATACGGTTTCCTTTTACAAAAGGGAAACCTGTGGAAGGGTTTTTATAAAGAAACCAAATAAAATTTTGTGGTCTCAGAATGAAGCTACAAAAATGGACTTTTCGGAGCGGACTCAACAGTTGAACGATTGAACAAAATTCCCAAACAGAATAAAATTTGGTGGTTTTACATCAGAATACTTTTAGGAGTAAACTCAACAATTGAACAGAATGCCTGCATCCGGAATAAAATTTGGCAAATTTCCCGGCTAATTCAAAAACTAGACTTTTCGGAGTGAACTGAATTTTTTTCACGGAAGAGCATTGTTATAAATTTTATCTAAAAAATATTTACTTTCTTTGCACCACAAACTATCAAAATGCAGAGAAAATGCCCATCGCAAACCCCCACGACCGGTTTTTCAAAACTACTTTTTCCGACAAGGAAGTGGCTGCCGGTTTTATTAGAGAATTCCTTCCCGAAGAAATCACCGGCGAATTAGACTTGGATTCCATAGAATTGGAAGGCAACACCTACATTGACAAAAATTTGGATGAACAAGTCTCCGACCTGGTTTATCGCTGTAAATTCAAGAAAAAAGCAGATGAAACCGGAGAAAAAGGCGAACCCAAGCAGGATGAAGTTTGGATAAGCTTCTTGCTCGAACACAAGAGTTTTCCGGTATATTTTGTTTTTAAACAATTATTGGAATACATTTTGGGTATTTGGAAGGGCTTAATTAAGCAAAAAAAGCCGTTGGTATTGGTATTGCCGATTGTGGTTTACCACGGGAAAGAAAAATGGAAAAGGCGCAAAATGGAGGACTATTTTTATCTCCCAAACAAGCA
>JALVCY010000155.1 GCA_027009605.1 Saprospiraceae bacterium | reverse complement strand
AAAAATAGGCATTTTTGTGGGTGTTGAAGCTACAATTTTTGAAGCGTAGCTGGGCTACGTGAAAAAATTTTAGCAAAAACAGGCGCAAAAAGGGCATTTTTTGACCAAAATAGTGGGTAGCTAAACAGTTAAAACAAATCATCCATAGTTAAAGCATTGTCAATCAATCCGATACTGTGTTGATTGGGGATGAGACCAAAAGTGGTAATTAAGACGACGAAGATATGCTTTTTTGTTTTTGTGCGCAGTTTAAAAATAGTTCTTTTTTCTCGTAGGGCATCAGCTTGAGCCTTTGTTAATGATAATTTGTCATTGAAGAATTTAATCTCACAAAGTGAGATAGTTTGGTCTTGCCGGTCGATTAGTAAGTCTATTTGAGTTCCTTTCGTCTCCTTATTTGCCTTAGCGAAAAAGCTGTATGCTCTCGAATGTATTCCAGAAATTCCGAGTGCATTTTTGACATTGGGTAGGTGTTGAAGACAGATGTTTTCATAGGCATATCCACTCCAAGATTTCCAAGATTGAGAGAGACTTAAGCTTTCCCAATTTCCGACTTCTTTTTGCGCAAGCGGCTGGATGAATTTTAAATAGAAAAGCGAATAATTATCAGTCAGCCGATAAACCAAATCCTTAGCCTTTTTTCCGAAAGTGGCATAGGAAGTAATGAATCCGGACTGTTCTAATGCCAAAAGCATATTGGTCAATCCGCCACCATCTTTAATTTTTGATTTTGCGGGTATTTCACTTCGGCTCAGACCTTTCCAAGAAGTCGAAAATGCGACCACTAGTCTTTCATATTTTTCGGGAAAAGCAAATAGGGATTTGAAAAGATTTTCAAATTCAGTACGTAATAATCCTTGCGGATGAAAACAAGTTCTATTGATGTTTTGAGTAGCACTTTCGCCCCTTTCTACTTGGTCTAAATAATGCGGAATGCCCCCCATGACCATATATAATTGCAAGATTTGGTAGCGGTCAAAAAATATTTTCCGGTGTTGAAAGTAGGCTTCTGTTTCCGATAAGGTAAAAGGTTGCAGGACTATTTTTCTAGTTACCCGATTATGCAAGCCGCCTTTATTGTTTATTACTTTCTTAATCATCCAAGATGCGGCCGAGCCACAGATGACGACGACAATATTGGCTTTGGAAGCGTAGCTATTCCAGAAATAACCAAATCCGGTCAAAAATTTGGAGCGATTGGTCGCAATCCAAGGGAATTCGTCAATAAATACAACTTTCTTTCTTTTGAGATGCGTTTTGGCTTCTAGGTTTAATCTTAATTGGTCAAAGGCAGTTAGCCAATCTTTAGGCACTTTGGATGGGATGCCATTATTGGCTTCCCGCAGGCTGAAGGAAAAATTGGTTAGTTGTTCTCTCAGGTTGCCATCCTTTAAGCCGACCATCTCAAAATCTATCTTGTCTTTGAAGAAATTTCGAACTAAATAAGTTTTACCGACCCTTCTACGCCCAATGATGGCTATTAATTCGGGTTTATCCGAGTTAAGTGCTTGATTTAGAAGGCTTTGTTCTTTTTTTCTACCAATCATAATCTCTTATAAGTTGCGGAATGTGTACAAAAATAGGCACTTTCCGCAACTTATACAACTATAACCTGCGGAATCCACCCCAAAAACACCACATTCCGCAACTTATAGACCTATAATCTGCGGAATCTTTGCAAAAAGGCTTTTCTGCTCGTGTCTGAGCCATGAACCATCATTCTCCATATTCGTTAGGGTAGGCATTGTATGGTTGAGCTTGCTCCGAAAAGTCTAATATCGTGATGGGCTCTTGACCCCACAAAATTTTATTCTGTTTTCTCCTTTGTTTTAACCCTCTATGCCGATAGCTATCGGCATCCTTTACGAAGGGCGACTTTAAGGTAAACAGAATAAAATTTTGTTCCTTTCTTTGGTGCAGTGGACTTTTCGGGGCAGACTCACGGTTGTACATCACATAAAAGAACCGGGAGATGAAAAAGATAATTTTCGGAGTGGTATTATTGATGGTCGTTTTTAGCTGTCAAAATGAAGAGAAGGCGACAGTTGAGCAGCCCCCAACGTCCCAACCCGTCACCGTTCATCAAGATACTTTTCAAGCCTTGATGTCGATGGATGATGCACAGGTTTTTGTCATTGATACCGCAAAAAGTGAGATTGCTTGGCATTGTGAACAACACAAGGGGTTGGTGGATTTGAAGCATGGTTTTGTTTTTGTCCGCAAGGATGTACCTGTGGGAGCCTATGCCGAAGCGTTGACCAAGACCGCCCGGGATACGAGTATTTCTTACCAACTGATGAAAGGCACTTTTAATAATGTCCTGCAAACCGCTGATTTCTTTGATGGGGCTCATTATCCATTGCTGAAATTCAAGACTACCGATATCCAAAGGAAGAATGACCGCTTTTGGGTGTCCGGACAATTAAGTATCCGCAATGTCGGTCAACCGATTCAATTTGAGCTGGCTTCCTTTCGGAAAAAAGGAGGTCAATTGTCCCTGGAAACCCAAGAAATCCCCATCAACCGCACACTTTTTGGCATGAATGCAAATTCTAGGTCTTTTCCCCAAAAGGCCAAAGATTTTATCTTTAGCGATACGTTCTATGTGAAGATTGTTCTTTTTGCGGAAGCGAAGTGAGTGGCGGTGTAACGGTGTAACGGTATAACGGTGAGTCCACTTCGAAAAGTCCACTCAGCCAAAAATTAAAGCGATGAACAAAATTTTATTTGGTTATCATAAGGTTTCCATTAACCAAAGGGAAACCTATGGAAGGGTTTTCATAAAGAAACCAAATAAAATTTTGTGGACTCAAGAACAAACCACTAAACCATACTTTTCGGAGTAAACTCAATAATGAAGTAAAAAATCCGTGAAAATCCGCACAATCCGTAAAATCCGTGTTCTATCATGACGTGGTGTAACGGGTAGCCAGCCAAGAGCGTCCCCCCCCCTTGAACGCCAAAGGCAATTGAACGTGCGAAGCACAAATTGAACGTCCGAAGGACAAGTTGAACGTCCAAAGGACAAACTCTCGGAAAAAAATCCAGTGTGACAGAGTAAAAATATTGACATAAGCAATTGATAACCAATATTTTAGACCCCTATTTATCGGTAGTGACAATTATCATTCTATTGAATATCGAATATCACTAAAATAGTGCGAAATAAAGACAACATATTAGAAAATGTTTGATTAACTTTGCGCAACTATATAAAAGGATGAAATTGTCCTTTTTATTTTCTTTCAAGAAGTTGTTTAGTTTTTCTAAATCTCTTAAAATTCAATCTTATGTTTTCAAAAGCAAAACGAATAAAGGCAATACTGGCAATATTGGCCTTGGGCTTTATGGCTCTTCCGCTCTCTGCGCAGCAAACGCTGGCAGAAGTAAAAAGTGCACGGGGTTTGACTGATGCCGATGTGCTAGCTAGTGTAAAGACATTTATGCCACGTGGTGGTCGTGATGAGTATTTTGCAATAGTTGGTACAGGTAACTCAGGCACCATGATTGTGTATGGTATCCCGTCCATGCGTATCTACAAGTATGTAGGTGTATTTTCTCCTGAACCATGGCAAGGCTATGGGTTTGACGATGAAAGTTCTTTGATGTTGAAAAAATCATCTTTGGACGATCGTATCAGCTCTTATGGTGACATGCGTTATCCGGCCTTTTCAGAAAAAGGAGGAAATTATGACGGTCACTTCGCTTTCTTCTCAGATGGTGCGAATTCAAGAATTGCGCTATTAGGTCTAGATGACTTCGAGACCAAGCAAGTCTTGTCTAATCCTGTATTAAAGAGCATTTACCCGGAAGCGGTAGTGACTCCTAATACAGAGTATGTTATCCAATCCAGTCAATACCCTGCTCCTTGGACAGCAAACCCAAGTGATGCAAAAAAATCAGGTGTGACATTTTGGAAGTTTGTAGAAGGTAAAGAAATTCACAAAAGTAGAATGATTAAAGAAGAATCATTTACTGTGGAATTGCCTGCTTATGCATTGGGGTATTTTGATGCAGGTAAAGGTGCCGGTAAAGGCCTTATAGCCGGTGTCGCTAAGAAAGACGGCAAATCATTTGTCTATTTCTTGGATTATGACAAATTGGCGAAAGCCGGAAAAACAAGAGTGAATGACTTTAATGCCGTAACTTATGCAGAAGCTCAAAATGCAAAGGCAGTTGCTTTTGTAGAAATGCCTGCTGATGTTAAAGCAGTAAAGACTACTCCTGACGGGAAATATTTTATCGCAGTAGCTGATAATGCAGTAGTTATTGATGCGGCCAAAGCAAAGGCGGCGGTTAATGGCGGTACTGTAGCTTTGGGTGATATCCAAAAAGGGACTGTGGCTTTGGGTAGCGGTGTCGTTGATATTGCTTTTGATTACAGAAAAAATACGGCGTATGCGTCTGCAGGAAACGATAAGAAGATCGTCCGGTTTAACTACGAAGACTTAAAGACAGATCAATCTATCAGCTTGTCGTTTGAGCCGGGTTACTTAATGACTCCACAAGGAATGTCTGCAAGTCCACACTCCAACTACTTGACTGTGGTCGATAAGGCCGGTGTCTATAAAAACTTCCCCAATGTAGGTCCTGTTAGACCTAGCTTCATGCACTTGATAGATATCTCTTCCGATAATATGACTGACATCTATACCATGAGTTTGCCACAAGCAAATATCTATGGTCAGGCTTCTGTATTGAGAACAACCATTAAGCCTATTATAAGATATCCATTGGGTACCAATACTCGTAATGGCGATGTCTCCAGATATAAGACAGTTGCCGGACAAGAAAAAATCGAGCGTGAAGGCAATCGGGTACACGTGTTTGGGACATTGATTCGTTCACACATCACACCGGAAATTGTTAGAGTCAATCAAGGAGACATTGTTACTTTCCACTTGACCAACTTGGAGCGCGCAGAAGATGAAACCCACGGATTTACGGTTGATACTTATGGTGTCCACGGTAGTTTTGAGCCCGGTAAGACGGCTTCTGTAACTTTTGTTGCTGACAGAGCCGGTGCTTTCCCATATTACTGTACAGAGTTTTGTTCTGCCTTGCACTTAGAGATGGAAGGTATCTTGATGGTCAAGCCTAAAGGATACAAAGGTGGTGATATCGCTGCGGAAGAGAAGTTGACTCCGGAGCAATTGGCAGGTTATAAGAAGAACTACGAAGACAAGTTGAAAGTCATTGCTCAAACACAAGATGTTATCAACGGCGTAGTACAACACCTAAAAGACAACCACTTTGAAAAATATCCTTACGTAAAAGCTTTGGTGGATGACGCATTTGACCAATTAGGCAAGGGAGCTTCCGCAAAAGAAAAGCATGAGAAATATGCTAAAGAAGGTAAGTGGAAGCAAGCATTCTTGTGGGCTGAGCAATACTGGCAGTACCAAGTAAAAACTGCAGACGTAGGCTTGAGAGCGAAGAAGCTTTTGGATGAAAAAATCAACAAATAATTCAAACCATCAAAATTAAAATTAAGATGAAAAAAATGAAAAATATAATTTTGGGGCTATCCCTGATCTTTTTTGCACTTGCCGTCGTAAGTTGCGGAAAAGGTGGTGATAAAGGGGGCACTCATACCGGCGGTAGCACGGATGTATCCGGAGCACCCCGCGGAAACGAATCGTTTCAAGATGTAATCAAAAGACGTGGTTTGAATGAAGAAGACGTTTTGGCAGCCGCTAAAACTTATACTCCTGACAACCTCGCTGATGAGTACGTTACCTTAAACTCCGGTGGACAAGAAGGAAATACCATCATGTACACCGTACCTTCCATGAGAATGCTAAAGTATGTACCAACGAATACCCGCCAACCTTATGCCGGTTTTGGGTATAGTGTAGAGACTATGAAGCTATTGAAAGATGGCTATATCGATGGACAAGAAATCCTTTGGGGGGATACACACCACCCCGGATTTTCTGAAACGGATGGAGACTACAATAACAAGTGGGCAGCCATTAATGACAAAGCGAATCCTAGAATTTATATCTATGATTTGAAAGACTGGAGCGTCAAGCAGGTAATCAAAGAGCCTGTTTTTCGTAATATTCACGGAGGGGCTTTCTTTACTCCTAACTCTGAGTACATCATGTCTGCAGCGCAGTATCCGGCTCCACTCGATCGCAAATTTCACCCTTTGACAGAAGCTAACTTTAAGAAGTACTGGCGTGGGGGTATTACCTACTGGAAATTTGATAATGACAAGGGACGTGTGATACCTAATAAATCATTCATGTTTGAGTTTCCTCCTTACACACAAGATTTGTCTGATGCCGGTAAGAATGCATCTTATGGATATGGGTTTACCAACTCACTTTGTACAGAGATGTATTATGGGGGAATCGAAGACGGTCGTCCTCCATTTGAAGCCGGTTGTTCTTCCAGAGACGTGGACTATATGCACATTACACTTTGGGCGAAAGCCGAAAAACTGTTAAAAGCAGGAAAGATTCGTACGAAGACCATTAATGGTATGAAAGTAATTCCTATCTCTGAATCCATCAAGCACGGATTGGTTTACTTGATTCCGGAGCCTAAATCTCCACACGGAGTAGATGTGGATCCTACGGGAGACTACATTATTGTTGCCGGTAAATTGGATTCTCACGCATGGGTTTACTCTTTCGAGAAAATTAAGAAGGCGATTGCTGCCGGAAAATTTGAACACGATGAATTTGGTCTTCCTGTGATTCCTTTAGAGGAAGCTTTACACGGAAGTGTAGAAGTAGGACTAGGACCTTTGCACAATCAATATGATAAGGAGAAAGGAATAGTTTATACTTCTATTTATGTGGATTCCCGGATTACTAAGTGGGACTACATCAACCTAAAAGTATTAGAGTTTGTGCCTTCTCACTATAATGTAGGTCACTTGGTGGCGGCTTATGGAGATACGAAGCATCCTCATGGTAAATACTTGATTTCTTTGAATAAATTATCCATTGACCGGTTCAATCCGGTAGGCCCCTTACACCCACAAAATCACCAGTTGATTGATATTTCCGGAAAGAAGCCTAAGGTAATTTATGACATGCCATTACCAATGGGTGAGCCGCACTACACGGCCATGTTTAAAGCCAATGCGTCTAATTCTTTGACCGCTTATCCGGTTGGAACCAACTCGGCTACCCTAACGAAGTCTCCTTATGCAACGACTGCAGGCGGTGAAAAGACTGTCAACAAAGGAAATACCGTAGAAGTATTTGGTACCATCGCAAACGGACAAGTGAATCCGGCCAATATCGAAGTGAATCAAGGCCAGAATGTTGTCCTTCACTTAACGAATGTGGGTCAATCCATGACCGATCACTATGTCTATGAGATTTCTGCTTATGACAAGATGTACCCATTTAGTCCCGGTGAAACTGCGACCATTCAATTTAAGGCAGAGAAAGCCGGTGCTTTCCCAATCCTTTTGGATGAGCAAAACAAAGCTAGAGATCGTCAATTGGTTGGCTATCTTTCTGTGAAGTTTAATCAAAAAGCAGAAAACGACAGAGTGTTGGCCTACACCAAGCGTATCAATAAAGATAATGAAATGCAAGCCTTTAAGCCTTCTGCCATCGAATTGGCTAACTTGCTACCGGGTGAAAATGAGTACTTGAACCACGGTTGTAATGCTTGTCACAAATTCGGTAAGGAATTTAACGGTCCGGATTTGTTGATGGTAGATAAGCGTAGAGACGATAAGTGGTTGAAAGAATGGATTATGAATCCGGCTACTCACTTGAATGATCCGGATATTGAAGCCATGCGTCAGCATTTCAAATTGGCGATGCCTAACCAAAATGTAAATAGTGAAAATGCCGCTAAGATTATTGCTTTCTTGAAAGCCAAGTCTAAGCAAGTCATGGAAGAAGGCGGTGGTGCTGCTACGGCCAGTACAGATAATGCGGCCGGTAAGAAAGTATTTGACGGCACTTGTGTTGCTTGTCACAAGACAGGAGTCACCGGAGCACCGATGTTTTCAGAGAAAGATCGTTGGGCTGAGATTAAGGCTCAAGGTTTGGAAACCGTCATCAAGCACGCTACGGAAGGGTTTACAGGCAAAAAAGGTATGATGCCTGCCAAGGGCGGAAATGCTTCTTTGTCTGATGCCGACATTAAAGCAGCGGTAGAGTATATGATTGAGCAAGGTACGAAATAGTGACCTAGCATAATATTGAATTTTACAAGCATGGAATACTTGTATTTCATGCTTGTTTTTAACTCAAGTTTTGGTGGTGTCATAATACCATTTTGGTCATTATTTAGATTCTACCGAAACTTGAGTTTTTTTTTTATTTTGAATGTGAGCTTGCGCAAAAAAATAACCGATTAATTCAATCCTTTTGAGCAACTTTATGAATCAAGGACTGTTAAAAAGGACAAACTAGTCTTAAAAAGAAATCAAAAAAAATGGACACAAAATCTAACAAAGCAGCACTCCTCTACAAGGTTTTTGGAGTCATTGGGTTGGGCTTGTTGATTGCTACCTACTTTCTTCCTACTTGGTGGGTGGCCTTGCAGAGCAGGCAATACCCCAAATCTATGTATCCCAAAGGAATTCGTATCGAGTTTAAATACGATGGAGTCTATAATGGCTGTAAAGGGGTCAAAGAAAGAGAAGAGATTACGACCAATGAAGGTGCAGAGTGCTTGGTCGAAATGAATGCGATTAATCACTTTATTGGCATGCACCCCATTGTGCAAGGGGTGAATACCGACAAGTCTCGCCCTTATCCAGAATACTATACTTTTGATACCAAAAAAGATGCAAATGGAGATGACTTAATCTCTACTGAAACCGGAAAACCCATTGAGATTGATGTGACTCCCAAATACCTGAAATTTTTGGATGGGGTTCTGAGAAATTCTAAATACATTTTTATTCTCTTTGGTCTAATGCTGATTGGGTTTATAGCGACACCCAAAAAAGTGAATAGCTTATTAGCTTGGATTCCGGCTTTAGTTCCTTTTTATTTCATTCTGCTTTTTGGGTACTCTATGTACTGGTATGGACACCATTTGAGTTTGCACGGGGGCGGAGCCTTTAGTGGTATTAAGCCGTTTATGCCGACCATCTTTGGGGAGGGTAAAGTAGCGCAGTTTGCTACTGTGTCCTATCCTTATATTGGATTTGGTACTGCTGTATTGACTTTTATTACCGTAATGCTTTCTTTATTGCTTAAAAAGAAAGCCATTAGAGACGCTAAGTAAGTCGTTTTTGCCGCAAGGCAGGAGAAGCACAAAAATATTTTATGATTTCTTCGTAAGATATTTTTGTGCCTTCTTAATCTACTCTACATGAAATCGAAAGTTTTAATATTATTATTGGTTTTCGTCTCTTTGGGGCTTTTTGCGCAAAATGGCAAAATAGCACATAAAGGACTGCGCACGCCTGTAAACGGTCCCACCAACAATCAAGGACAAATCTTCCTAAATACGCTATTATCCGACCTAAAACCCGGGGACACCTTACGGCTAAAACCCGGATTCTATACCGGCCCGGCAACCATTACCGTCCCGAATGTCGTCATAGATGGGCAGGGAAAGGCGACCATTTCAGGAATGAAGAATGAGTCTGTCCTTATTATTAAGGCCGATAGCGTAACGGTGATGAATTGTGATATCAGAGACTCCGGAGACTCGCCTGATAGGTTGGATGCCGGCATCAAGCTAAGAGATGTGGAGTATGCTCGAATTATTAATAATAAATTCACAGAATGTCTAGTAGGAATTGATTTTTATAAATCCAATCATTGTTTATTAGAAAATAATGATATTTCTTCTATTACAGCCAAGCCGTTGGCATTAAAAGGCGATGGTATCAGATTGTGGTATTCTAATAATAATACACTCCAATATAATTTTTGGCATGAAGTCCGGGATATGGTTGTCTGGTACTCAGCCGGCAATACTTTTCATGCCAATAAAGGAATAAACAGCCGGTACGGAATGCACTTTATGTATTCGCACGAAAACCGGATTTCATTTAGCGAGTTCTCCCAAAACTCCGTAGGGATTTTTTTGATGTACAGTGAAAAGACCTTGATTTCTAATAATCTCATCCAAAGAAATAACGGCACATCAGGTATGTGTATCGGCATGAAAGAAACGTCTTCCAATCAAATCCTAAATAATCGATTCTTATATTCCGCCAAAGGAATTCACTTTGATATTTCTCCTTTAGTACCTTATAAGGTCAATACGATTCAAGGCAATGAAATTGCTTTCTGTAACGAAGGCATGTATTTTCATTCTGATATTGAAGGCAATGATATCGTCGGCAATTTCTTTCATGATAATTTGACGCAAGTCTTTACCAACGGAAAAACAGCCAATAGAAATAAATTCAGGGGTAACTACTGGGCTGATTATCAAGGCTTTGACAGAGATAAAGACAATGTGGGCGACATTCCCTATAAGCTCTACAGCTATAATGGGCATCTTTGGGCATTCAATGAAGATGTACGCTTTTATTTTGGTGCGCCTATTTTGGAAGTCTTGGATTTTCTCGAAAGATTGGCTCCTTTCTCTAAGCCGCGACTCATCGTAAGAGACCCCAAGCCCATCTATAAATGGAAAGAAAAGAAAACGTTTCAAGTGTTAACGAAGGAATAAAATCCAAAGCTATGGCAAAAAAAAATAAAGAAGTAACTAGGAGACAGTTTATTAGATTTGGGGCGATGACGGCCATTGGGATTGGTGCTATTGGTGCCGGTGCCGGCTATCTAAGTACAAAGGATACCACCAATGGCGAGAATATGCTGCGCCCACCCGGAGCGATTGCTAACGATGATTTTATGTATGCTTGCATTAAGTGTGGGTTGTGCGTCCAGATTTGCCCGATTGATGCTGTAAAGTTGGCAGATTTTACGCAAGGTCTTTCTTATGGCACGCCTTATTTGGATGTGCGCGAACAGGCGTGTGACTTTTCTTGCGGAGCGATGCAATGTGTAGAGACTTGCCCAACAGCAGCCTTGGATTTTATACAGTTTAAAGTCAAGGGAGAAGAAGCTATTACTAAATATGAGCAAGAGCATCCCAATGACCATGATTTTAATATTATTGCCGTTCAGTTACCGGCCATGCATGCGCATACAAAAATGGGTGTAGCCGTTTTGAATACGGATACTTGCTTGGCGGCTAAAGGAAAAGGCTTGAAAGGGGCACCCCGAGATGAGAGCTGTAAAGGGGTATATGCCTCCCCGGAAGATGTCAAAAAAGGACTGTCTCCCTATCCGGTACATGAGCATATTTTTGATCGACCTATTTGTAATATTTGTGTGACGGATTGTCCTATTGGAGAGACGGCGATCATATTTGAAAATAATCTTCCCAAGGTCTTGGATGGTTGTACCGGCTGTGGCGTGTGTACGATGATTTGTCCAACTGAAGGGCCTAGTATCACTATTAAAAAAGTATAGTCATGTTTGGCAAGAAAGGAAAAAATGTACAGCCGCTACCGGCTAAGCGAAGAGACGAGATGCCTAATGTAAAAGAAGGCCTTACTTTTAAGCAATGGAAGGCTAAGCATGCACCCACGCACAAATGGCGAAATAAACGCTGGGCGGTCTTAATCCTGTTGAATACCCTATTTTGGGCTTCATTTTTCTTTGATATTAGTGTATTAGAAGGCTCTTTGAGTGGGTCTCGATTTTTTGGGATTTACTTGATGGATATTTTTAATTCTTTACAGCAAATATTAATTGGAATCCGGACCGGGCACTTTGCCATGTTAACGATGAATTTCTTTATTGGCTTGGGTGTGATTATTACCTTTTATTTTTTGGTCGGGGGGCGGACTTTTTGTTCTTGGATATGTCCATATCACTTCCTTGCGGAAAATGCGGAGAAGCTGCATAATTGGTTGGTCAAGAAAAAGAAAATTAAAGAACACAACTACGCCATCGGAGTCAAGTATATTGCATTTGTGATGTTTTTGCTACTGGCTTTGTTGACGAAGCAATTGGTTTTTGAAGATATGAATCCGGTGGGGATTATTTCCCGGTCTATTATTTACGGGCCGAGTGTCTTATTGCTTTGGGTATTGGCGTTGTTGTTATTCGAAATATTCCATACCAAACGCTTTTGGTGCAGATATGTCTGTCCGATGGGTGTGGCTTATAGCGCTGTCGGCACCATCACTCCCACGTCCGTCAAATTTGATTTAGATAAGTGCGGACATTGCAGGGACTGCCAAGATGTGTGTTTAGTGCCGCATGAATTATGGTTTGTAAAACGGGGTGAAGCGACTAAGGAAGTTCACTTTACGGGAGCAGATTGCACCCGCTGTGGATTGTGCGTGGATACTTGTTATGGCGGAGCGTTGAAGATCACCGTTAAGGGCGTGGAGAAGTTGCTGTAATGGAGCCATGATGTGTAGTGAGCAGAGTGCCTAGCCCCGAGACTTTAGAAAGCAGCTTTTGAACAAAGCCCTTGATTTACAGTTGTGCAAAAAGACGAACAGAAAACAGAAATAAGAGAACAACCAAAGAATGGAACAGAAAGAACTCATAAAAATTGACCACCTGACCAAACCTTTTAAAAAGGTCAAGGTGATTGAAGGCTTGACGCACACGTTTTATACGGGCGAGCGCATCGCCTTGGTGGGTCAAAATGGAGCCGGAAAAACGACCCTAATACGTTGTATATTAGGGCTTTATCGCTTTGAAGGGAGTCTGGAAGTTTTGGGTATGGATCCAAGAACACAACGAGAAGAAATACTAAAATACGTGGGCTTTGTACCCCAAATCCCACCACCGATAAAAATGACGATTGCCGAAATGCTGGAATTCTTTTCGGCGGTAACTGATACTGATAAGCAGTTGTTTTTGGATATTGCCGAAAGATTGGGGTTGGATGTTCAGGCTAATTTGGCCAAACCCTTTTTGAAATTATCAGGCGGGATGAAGCAAAAATTACTCGTCGCTTTTGCGTTGGGGCGCAATCCTAAAATCTTATTACTGGATGAGCCCTCCGCTAACTTAGACCCCAAGGCAAGAAAAGCACTATTTGAATTATTACACGAAGTGAGTAAAGATGTTTTGATGATTATCAGTAGTCATCGAATCGACGAAGTGGAAGGCTTGGTCAACCGTCTGGTAGAGATGGATTTGGGAAAAATTGTTGTTAACCGGGAAGTTTAAATATTAATTCATGAGAAATTTTCTTTTTTTAATTTTTGTGTTGATGATGGGGGCGTGTAATTCGGAAGTGGACTATACGCCTAGGAAGATTAATTTTGACCGGGATGCCTGTTTTGTATGCAATATGGGGTTGACTGATCAGCGATACAATGTTCAAGCCATTAACAAATACGGAGAAGTGCGGTGGTATGATGATGTGGGCTGTTTGGCGGAAGACATCCGTGAAGGAAGCTGGAAAAAATGGGATGGAGAGACGGCAGTGATTTGGGTTGGTGATGCCTCCAAAGGCAACGAGACATCCAATTGGATTGATGCCAAAAAAGCCTTTTATACTTACGGCGAGCACACGCCTATGGGCTACGGATATGCCGCCCACGAAAAGCAACCGGATGGTGAGTTTTTTGATTTTAAAACAACCTTAAAGCGAATCGACGAAGGCAAAACCATGCGGGAGAAATTTGTCAAAGAAAAAAAGATGTTGAATCATAAATAATGGTCAATGGTGTACGGCAAAGGACTATGGCCATACGGCATCCTTTACCTTTCACCCTTGACCCTTAACCAAAAAAAATGAGCAGTTTAACAAGTATCAAACAAATCGTCAACACCGACATCCGGCAAAATCTACGTTCGAGATGGTTCTGGGCGTACAGTGCACTCTTTGGCGGTTTTGTGGCCATCATGTTTGCATCCGGTATTACAGAATCACAGATTATTGGATTTGTCGGCTTGAGCCGGATGATGGTGACTTTTATGCAAGTGAGCATGGTGATATTGCCTATTTACGTATTGATTTCTACGGTGCGTTCCGTGGTGGGAGATCGAGAAAATAGTGTAATGGAATACATCCTTTCCTTGCCCATTTCCTTTACGGGATATTTTTGGGGAAAGTTGATCGGTCGATTTTTTGTGATTTATGTGCCGGTGTTATTGGCCTTATTTGGAGCTACGCTATGGGCGACTATCACAAATGTAGATGTACCGTGGACGCTGTTTTTCTTGTACAGTGCGTTGTTGGCTTCGATGGTTTTCTTCTTTTTGGGGTTGAGTATGTACATCTCGACGGTGGCTAGGAGTCAGGATATAGCGGTGAGTACGGCCTTTGTGATTTGGCTGTTTTTGGTAGCCTTTTTGGATTTGATTTTGTTGGGCGTGATGCTCAAAATGCGTGGAGATGCTTCTTGGGTGATTGGCTTGGGGATGTTGAATCCGTTGCAAGTATTCCGGACGGGAAGTTTGATTTTATTTGATCCGGATTTGACGGTGATGGGTCCGGCTTCTTACTATGTGTTGGATACAGTCAGCCGCGGGACATTTGTGGTATTTTCCATTCTGTATCCTTTGATATTAGGATTTATTTTTGCTTTTTTGGGCAACCGGTATTTTAATCGACACGATGTAGTCTAAAAAAATGACCATGAGAAATAGGAAATATATATTACTGACTTTGCTTCCCATCTTGTTTTTAGCTTGCGCAAAAAATAATGGAACAGACGAGGTGGCAGAAAGCATTTTGCCGGATACAAGTCATATTCCGGAATTGATTAACTTTTTGGAAGACAATCAATTAGATGCGATTA
Source organism: Saprospiraceae bacterium (assembly GCA_027009605.1). GTDB lineage: Bacteria > Bacteroidota > Bacteroidia > Chitinophagales > Saprospiraceae > HyVt-613. The sequence goes on along the minus strand of JALVCY010000155.1, from coordinate 385 downwards.
TCAATGAAGAATTGCCCTTGCGGAATGGCAAGCCAAGACCTACCGGCATCAAAGCCGTACCCCAACCCGGAGATGACTTTAGACGCGCTCAATTAGATGAAATTTATTGGACGAAGGTCAAGGTTTTTGAGTCTGATTTTCGGGGGGCATCCATTCGTTCCGGGAAATGTCAAGAAAGTGATTTTCATGGTTCGGATTTTAGGGCGGCCGATATTCGCTGGACGATTTTTGATGATTCGGACATGCATGATATTAATTTTAATCAAAGCCGGTTGTTTCATGTCCATGTCAATGGAGCCAACTTAAATGGTAGTACTTTTCGGGGGGCGAATATGTTTGGCATGGAAGGCCATTTTGCCAAAATGAGAAACTGTGATTTTACAGG
>JALVCY010000154.1 GCA_027009605.1 Saprospiraceae bacterium | reverse complement strand
GCCGTGTTGGTAGCAGCCAAATTTATTTGGCTGAAAAAAGCTTGCTCTCCATCTCCCGAATAAATTCGGAAGTACCGGCGAGATTCAGCGCCAAGCTTTGGGCTTGCTTTGCCGTTGGTTTTACTTTGCTGTTGGTTTTACTTTGCCGTTGGTTTTGCTTTGCCGTGTTGGTAGCAGCCAAATTTATTTGGCTGAAAAAAGCTTGCTCTCTATCTCCCGAATGAATTCGGAAGTACCGGCGAGATTCAGCGCCAAGCTTTGGCCTTGCTTTGCCGTTGGTTTTACTTTGCCGTTGGTTTTAACCAACGGGGTCAGAAGCAAAACTCTTAGGGGCTTTAGCCCCATTGACTTGGTTTTTGGTAGCAGCCAAATTTATTTGGCTAAAAAAAGCTTGCTCTCCATCTCCCGAATGAATTCGGAAGTACCGGTGAGATTCAGCGCCAAGCTTTGGGCTTGCTTTGCCGTTGGTTTTGCTTTGCCGGAAGCAAAACAATTAGGGGCTTTAGCCCCATTTGATTGCCTAAAAAAGTAAACCCGACTACGCCCAAAGAAAACATTAGGAATCGTGTTTTTTTTTATTCAAATTGTCATCCATTTGGCGGTTAATTCCACCGGTGTGGTACAAAAAAAAGCCCCTTCAGGATGACTGAAGAAGGCTTTTCGTATATTGTTGTGCGATGCTATGGGCACTTACATTCCGGCGCGTTTCCATCCCATATATCCTCTTTTCAGATTGTAGATATGTTTGAAGCCCATAGACTCCATGATTTGGGCGGCGCGTCCGCTACGAGCTCCGGAGCGACAATAGATTAAATAAGGCTTGTCTTTATCCAGTTTAGACATTTCGGTCTTAAAGCTCCGGTTGGTTACATCGATATTCATCTTTGTACCCGGAATGGCTCCGGCTTGGTGTTCTTGCGGGGTTCTGACATCAATCAAAACTCCGGCATTGTCAGCAATCAGCTTTTTGAACTCGGGAGCATCTACATTGACAACACTCTTTTCAGTTGTAGCTGCCGGACTATTTCCACTTTTTGCGGAAGCGTCACCACTACAAGAAGTCAAAAAAGCCATGCTGATTAAAGCGATAGATAGAAAAATAATCTTTTTCATACCGGATTTCAGACTAGTGAAGATGCCATGGCTTGAATACCGCCACCGTTATAAACTTCAAGCCCTTGACCTTCCAAGAAGCTCTTGGCACTACTGGCACGTGCACCACTTAGACAATAAACCACGACCGGCTTGCCAAAAGACTTGATTTTTTCTACTTGACTGCCGATGGTTTGAAGAGGAATATTGATGGCGTTGTCAACGTGACCTTGCGCAAATTCTTGCGGTGTACGTACGTCAATAAGTACAGCACCGTTGTCCACTAATTCTTTGAAGTTGACATCGTCCATGCCTCCACCAAACATTCTACCAAAAAAACTCATATTAGATTCAATTTTTTGTGTGAGTAATTTAATTTCAAGGCAAAGTTGCTGTTTGTAATTTTGTTAATGTGTGATTTTCGTCACTTAGTTAATTTGTAACTGTTTAGTTACCCACTATTTTGGTTAAAAAATGCCCTTTTTGCGCCTGTTTTTGCTAAAATTTTCTCACGTAGGGACGCACGGCCGTGCGTCCCTACGTCAACATCCACAAAAATGCCTATTTTTTGCCCTAAAATTAGGAGCACCTAAACAGTTACGTTATTTTTTTGCTTGGACTTTAGGCAGCTGAAAGTATTGTTTTTTACCACGAAAAACACGAAAAGGCACGAAAGCGATGTTGGCTTCTGATTCGAAGCTATGGGCGCGGTCGGAGTTTGTCCCCATTTGACCCTTTTTGATAATTTGTATGGGGCGCAGTCGGAGTTTGCCCCCATTAGACACTTTTCGATAATTTGTAATTGGCGCAAGTTTCCGGAAAAACATATAAACTTAGGCTCATGGTTTTTATTTAGTTTTTTTCCACCCCCAAATTTGCTTTAAGTTCCGGAAGTAAACGAGCGACACCTTTGTAACAGACAATATCGCACGATACTGGAAGCCCCAGCGGGGCGACACCTAGTCTCGGTCGCACTAATTATCATAAACAGTTACGAAAATAAACAAAATCAGACCTTCGCACCACTGTCCACCACGACAAAGCGTTTTTTCAGTTTTAAAAACTGTTTTTCGAAGAACTCATAGGATAGGGTCGCGAAGACAATGGAAAAGACTACCGAAAGGATGAAGAGGAGATAGTCATTGTTTATATCAAATTTCTGCAAAGTCTTGAGTACCAATAAGATGACCAAGGAATGATACATGTACAGGCCATACGAGATTTTTCCTGCATATTTTAGCGCTTTGTGCTCTAGGTTGAGTATAGAATCCGGATTGGATGCCAAATTCATAATCAATATCGTAAACAAAATCCCATAAATCTCAAAGTGTAAAACCGGAAAGTGTACACCCAAACCGATTAATAGGGCTATGACTCCTAAGTTAATCCATTGAGTGCTTTTTCTGAAAAGGAATTTGAGAATCTTCCTTTTTTCAAAGACCAAGACGGAGGCTACCCCCCCAATCGCCATGATGTCTATGTTGAATACGCCCCAAAAACGCTTGGCTAATTGATAAAGATAACCATCGCTCAGGTTGGCATTTAAGATGGCGGAGACAATCAAATAGATGGTGATGATGGTGATGAGAACGTTCATTTTGTTTTTGGCACGTTTCATTATCCAAGGCCACATCAGATAAAACTGCTCTTCGGTGCCGATAGACCAAGTCTGCCCGGCAAAGGGGATAATACCAAGTCCGACCATCAATAAATTGGGCAAAAAGAACAAAAACAAAAAGGCTTTGAGCCACAAATGCGCCTGTACGGTGGCGATATCGTATTCCGGCATAGACAAAAAATCTATGTGCGGAGCTATAAAAAGTGAAAAAATCACAATCAAAAAGTAAAGCGGCCATATCCGCATGACCCGCCGAAGATAAAACTTGCCTACGGCTATCGTATCCGTCCGTTCTTTCTCAATCATCAACAAATAAGTAATCAAAAAACCACTGAGCGAGAAGAAAAGCACCACGCCCAATTTCCCGATGACATGAATCACTGAGTCCAAGTGTCCGATTTGATACTCGCTATCGACTCCACTTCCAAAAATATTAGGCAGCCCCATTTCTTTGTTGTTGAGTTGGACATGGTGAATAATCACCAGTAGAGCCGCAATGAAGCGCAGCCCATCAAGATTGGGGAAATATACTTTTTTGCCTTTAGCCATGGAATGTAAGGATATGGATTAGTTCTTGTTTGCGGGATCGTTTTCGGGAAGCGTGTACTTTTTTGTCTTTTTACCAAAAACAGATACTTTGACGTAACGGTTGGGGTTTAGACGCAAGTCTTGGAGTAGCAAATCCAAGTTTTTGGAAGACTTATTCAGGTTGTCGTATAATTCTTTATCGTTGATTAATTTGGCAAATGAGCCATCTCCGTTTCCGGCCTTAGAAACCAATTGGTCAATGGAAGCCAATGATTTTTTGGTGACATCTAAGGTGGATTTTAGAGCCATGATGGCTTCATCGGTGTGGGCGATGGTCTTGTCTAAACCGGCGCTGTCCAGCTTTGCCGTAATGCTTTGAGTATGGGCGATAATCTTAGAAATGGCTTCATTTGACTGCTTTAAGTTGCCGGTAATCGCCGCCAAGTCATTGAGAATAAGTCCCACTTGTTGGTTAGAAGCGGCAATCATACGGTTTAAATTACGGCTGGTAATTTTCATATCCGCCAAAATAATGTCCATATCATTAAACATTTTGCCGACCCCGGGAGCAGTGGGGTCTTTGGCTTGGACGGAGATGGTGTCATAAGCCCCGATTAAGCTGTTTTTAAGGACTTCGGTATAGGGGTGCAACTCTTCCGGACTGCCAATCATCGCTTGCAAAATATTCAAAGACCGGGCTTGCAATGTGGCTTTATTTTTGGCGATGGGTGCGGACGACTGGGGGTTTATTTGGATTCGGACAGCTTTTCCGCCGACAAAGCCGGTCTCTAGGATTTCTGCTATTGCATCGGTTCTGACTTCGAGCGGTTCATCGACTCTCAATTCGATTCTGACTTTAGCTTTTTTATTGTCATCGACGGTGAATGCCACGTCCGTGACAGTACCCACCTTAAATCCTACGGCCATGACCGGAGAAGATGGAATTATCCCTTTAGCATTATCGACATAGATGTAGTAATATTTGGATTTTCCCAGCAGGTTGTTGCCGGCCAAAAACTTCAATCCGAAGACCACCCCCAAGACGGTGATGATACCAAAAAGACCCAGTTTGATTTCTTTAGACATATTGATTTTTTATTATCTGGCGCAAATGTAAGGTTATTTTTTTGATTCTCAGTTGATAGTTGAGTTTACTCTGAAAAGTGTTCTGCCAAAAAAATACCAAATTTTGTTCTGTTTTGGGGTTTGTAGAAATTTTGTTCAATTGTTCAACTGTTGAGTTTACTCCTAAAAGTATTCTGATGCCAAACCACCAAATTTTATTCTGTTTGGGGATTTTGTTCAATCGTTCAACTGTTCAACTGTTCAACT
>JALVCY010000153.1 GCA_027009605.1 Saprospiraceae bacterium | reverse complement strand
GTAAAATCCCAATCAAAAACCCATATCTCTCAACTAGCGAAGCGAATCAACTAGCGAAGCTTGCGAGCGAATCAACTCTTTCAACTTTTTCAACTAGCAGAATATCGAATATAGAATCCCGAATGTCGAATAATGAAGTAAAATCCCAATCAAAAAACCCAAATCTATCAACCAGCGAAGCGAATCAACTTCTTCAACTCTCTCAACCTTTCCCCCAAAACAGAAAAAAGATACCCGAAGGTACCTTTTTTCATATAGATGCGATGAAATAAAAGATTAATCAAGTACTTACTTTTAAGTATTTAGGTAAAAATAATCTGGGTATGATCTCCATCGCATTTCTCATAAAATTGACCAATGGTAAGCACATCACTCACCTCTTCGTGCAAATCATCCTTGGTCAATTTGAACATATCCATTGCCAGTTTGCAGGCATAAATTTCCCCACCACCGGCGGTAATCATTTCTAAAAACTCATCTACAGGAGGCATGTCAAGTTCTTCCATCCCTTTGCGCATCATGCTGGACACTCCGGCTTCCACCCCCGGAAGCATGCCAAGCAAGGAAGGAAACGGTAGTCCACCGGGCATCCTAAGTGCAGGATTTCCGAGCGTTGCAGTGTGTAACTTGTGCATTGTTTTTTTGGTGATACCATCCAGACCGAAGAAAGTAAAAAACACATAGGTCTCAATACCTTCCATGACCGCTCCGTTGGCCATCACCAATGTAGCATACACATCTTCTAATGTCCCTTTTGCACAAATAAGACATACTTTTTCTAATGGCTTTTTTTCAGTTGACATAATTCTCCTTTTTGATTAGTAAATCATTGAATTTTGTTGTTAGACACAACTGGCGGGCTTGGGGATCCCCGCAATTTTTGAAGAAAACTTTAAAGGACCTTTTGGAAATAAGGTGTAAAGCTCTTTGATATTAGCGACCACGCCTGATTTTCCTACTTTCCGGATAGTCAAAGTCTCTTCTGCGGCATGTTTTTCACGCAAGTAATTGAGCACTTCAAAATGTTTGTCGGTCAATTCAATACCGATTTCTTTTGCAATCTCTTTGGCAATCTCCGGATTCCATTGAGACGCATCTTCCATATAGCCTTCATCGTTTACTTTAACGAGTACACCTGCTAGCATTTTTTCTGCCATGATTATTGTTTTATGGTTAGTTAATGTTTTTTTGTTGACTAGACGACATATTCTTCAAGAATGTGACGGCAAATCCTATCGCTTTTTTCATCTCCGGGCTATTCATTTCGCGTAAGAGTCTCCAAACGGAATAGGACGGTACATCTGATGAATCAACACTAGAGTATAGATTCACTGCATTATCTAGGGCTTTGAGCATTTTCGGCTGGGTAATATCTTTCAGAGCCGTCAATATTAACACAATGTTGTCTGCCAAATCATGCATATCTTCAGGCGTAAATCCGGCCACTATGTTATCCATGATAGGCATGATTTCCTTAGCAAATTCAAAGTAGCCTTTCTTCTCAAATTCGGCCATTTGCTTGGTAAAGTCGATAATCGCTTCGTTGGCTATCGGCCCGAGTTCTTTGCCCAAATCCACCGCCATTTCAAACGTATTCATTATCATTCTGAAATTACCGACGTTGCGAAGCATTGTAATGGCCAAATCGGTCAACTCCGAGGGGTCTATTTCGACCTGTCTTTTGTCTAGCTCATCCACCGTTGAATCAAAAGCATCTTTACCAATGATGCTCAAATCACTAATCAAATCTTCAACAACAAGTGAGTTTTGCCGCTGGCGATTAACATAATCTAAGATTCGATCCATTTTTTTGTCCAACGCATCAATCTGAGCTTGAATATTTTTCTCTTCCATGAGTATTAGCTTTTAAGATTCAACACGCTTTTTGCCGGCCATTTTCATATCGGCTTCAATCGGCAATTCTTTTCCTTTAATCAATATGTGCCAATAAATCCATCTAAAAAGCACCTTTCCATAATGATTGACTTTGGTGTTTTTCAACAAACCGAAAGGCCCTATTCCCGGAAGAGGGAAAGTCCCCGGCAACGGCTCCGTCGTATAATTAAAATCAATCAAAGCACCTTTACCGAATCCGGTTTCGATATAACAATTGGAGTGCCCGTCAAACTTAGCAGTCAAGGGGCGGCCTTCCATGGCGGACAATAGATTTTCCATCAATATTTCACCTGCAAAGTGAGCTACTGAACCGGCTTTAGATGTCGGCAAATTCGCAGCATCTCCGATTACAAAAATATTATCAAATTTGACTGATTTTAGGGTATATTTGTCCGTAAGGACGAAGTTCATATCATCTCCTAGGCCACTTCGTTCGACCATGTCATTCCCCATGTTTACCGGCACCACAGTAAGCAAATCAAAAGGCACTGTACGCTCATCATAGCTGACCAATTGTTTGTTTTCATTATCCACTCTCTCAATATAAAAATCGGCCACCACATTGATATTTTTTTCTTCCAGCAGTTGGCTAAGCATTTTGGTAGCGACCGGCTTGGTAAAAGCACCGGCCATCGGAGTCACAAAGGTGATATTGACCTTGTCTCTGATTCCTTTTTTTGTGAAATAAGCGTCCGCTAAAAAGACAAATTCAATCGGTGCCACCGGACATTTGAAGGGAACTTCCGTAATCGCTAATACAAATTCCCCCCCTTCAAAATTTTTGATGCGCTGGTGCAAAGCCAAAGCACCTTCTACGGTGTAAAAGTCAAAAATATCCTTGCGCCATAGCTGATCCGTCAACCCCGGTGTTTCATCCGGTCTGGTTTGGGTTCCGGTCGCAATAATTAAGAAGTCATACTGAAGCACTTGTCCCCCTTTCAAGAGCACCTTATTCTCTTCACCGACCACTTTATCAATCTCATTAAAAATCACATTCACCCCGGACGGGAAAAAGTCATATTTGGGCTTAATAACGTCTTGTTTTTTATAAATTCCGAAAGGAATAAACAAAAAACCGGGCTGGTAATAATGCGTTCTATATTGATCAACAATGGTCAATTGCCATTCGTCTAAATCCAGCTCTTTATGCAATTTATTGAGCATCATCGTACCTGCCGTACCCGCTCCTAAAATCAACAGTTTCTTCATTTTGTCTATCGTTTAGAATTATTTGATGGGGTAAAGCTATGGGCAGCAAGCTTGGCAAACCGTTTGGGGGATATGACATTTGATGTTTTGTGACATTTGTCATGTTTGAGAATAAAAAAGGATGTACATTTGCTGAGCGAAACTTTCGCAAAATCACCCCCAAATCCTTTTTCTTCAGAAATAAACAAAGCATGATATCGTGTAGCTGTGACCAATGTGAAATAAAGAGTATTTTCTTTGATACAATTAGTTCTAAATCACTTGACTTCTACTGTGCTGCACGAAAAGAGCTCTTAGTTGAAAAAGGGACTAGATTTATCAAGCAAGGAGACCAAATTAAAGAGTTCAAATACCTTAAATCAGGCTTAGTCAAATTGCACAAAACGGATAGCCATAATCGCGAACAAATCATCAGTTTCGGCAATCCCATGGACTTTGTCAATATCCATAATATTTTTGGAAATGACGTTTACGACTACTCCATTACGGCTTTAGAACCTTCAACGATATGCTCTTTCGACATCAAAATCATCAAAGATTTGGTGCAAACCAATGGTGCTTTTGCCCTAAAACTTATCAACACGATCAGCCTGTCTGCCAATAGAATCATCAGTGATTCCCTAAAAATCAGAAATCACTCACTATATGGTAAGGTAGCGGCCGTTTTATTGTTTTTTGCGGATCATATTTATGTTAGTTCCGAATATGAGCTGCCCATTTCCCGGAAGGAGATTGCTCAATACACCGGACTATCTATTGAGACGGTCATCCGCTCCATCTCTGAATTTCGCCGGGACGGCTTAATCAAAGTCTTTGGAAAACGTATTGAAATCATTGACAAAGAAGGACTTGAGTTGATTTATGAGAATAGTTAATCTGCTTCTCAACCTTTTTAAACCATCGAGACCTAACAATCAACTTCCTCAACTAGCGAAGCGAATCAACTAGCGAAGCTTGCGAGCGAATCAACTAGCGAAGCGAATCAACTTCTTCAACTAAAAAACCAAACAGAATCCCAAATATCAAATGATAAAGTAAAATCTCAAACAAATACCCAAATCTCTCAACCTGCGAAGCGCTCAACCACGAAGTCCCTAGGACGAGTTCTCAACCTAGAGAGCCGAAGGCGAACGTCTCAACTTCTTCAACTAGCAAAGTGAATCAACCTTCTCAACCTTTCCCGATTCATCAACCGACAAAGCCCCAATTACAGATATCTGCATAAAAATCACACGGAAGAGCATTGTTATAAATTTTATCTAAAAAATATTTACTTTCTTTGCGCACAAACTATCAAAATACAGAGAAAATGCCCATCGCAAACCCCCACGACCGGTTTTTCAAAACTACTTTTTCCGACAAGGAAGTGGCTGCCGGTTTTATTAGAGAATTCCTTCCCGAAGAAATCACCGGCGAATTAGACTTGGATTCCATAGAATTGGAAGGCAACACCTACATTGACAAAAATTTGGATG
>JALVCY010000152.1 GCA_027009605.1 Saprospiraceae bacterium | reverse complement strand
AGCTTTTACCGTCTGCTTTAGCGGACGGATAAGAAACCAAGCCGGAAGCCGGCTTTAGCCGCATTTTTTCCCGGAAACTTACGCCCAACACAAATTATCGAAAAGGGTAGAAAAAACAAACAGATTGACGGTTGCAAATTGACGAATGCAGAATGCTGAAGATAGGAAAACCCAAAAACCCAAAAAACAACCCAAAAACAACCACCCATTATAATATTTTTTTGTAGCTTTGCGGGTTCGTTGGCTATTGCCCTAAGATGAAGCAATACCGGCACTTGTTATGGAGAAGGAATTGCCTTGTCCCCAACAACAAAACATACAAAAACACAGAAAATATTACAGCTACATGTCAGCAGATAATCCAAGAATTATAGACGTAAATATTTCGGAAGAAATGAAATCGGCCTATATCGACTACTCTATGTCGGTCATCGTGTCGAGAGCATTACCGGATGTAAGAGATGGTCTAAAACCGGTACACAGGAGGGTTTTATTCGGAATGCACGAACTCGGTCTGGTTCACAATAAAGCACACAAAAAGTCAGCCCGTATCGTCGGGGAAGTACTCGGTAAGTATCACCCACACGGCGACACATCCGTCTATGACTCCATGGTTCGGATGGCTCAAGATTGGTCACTTCGATACCCTTTGGTAGATGGTCAAGGTAACTTTGGCTCTATGGACGGGGATAGTCCGGCCGCCATGCGTTATACCGAAGCCCGCTTACGCAAAATATCGAGTGAGATGTTGGCTGATATTGACAAAGATACGGTCGATTTTCAACTCAACTTCGATGATACACTTAAGGAACCTACCGTACTGCCTACAAGGATACCCAATCTCCTAGTCAATGGGGCGTCAGGTATTGCCGTAGGGATGGCCACCAATATGCTCCCTCATAATCTTAACGAATCTATTGATGCCATCATAGCGACCATTGACAATCCGGATATTGAATTGGACGAATTGATGACACATATTAAAGCGCCTGATTTTCCGACAGGAGGCATCATACGGGGCATCAGTGGTATCAAACAAGCTTATGAAACCGGACGCGGCCGTGTGGTTGTACGAGCCAAAACGGAGATTGTCGAAAGCAAAACCGGTAAAGAAACCATCGTCATCACCGAAATCCCTTATCAAGTCAATAAGGCACAGCTTGTCGTGAAAATTGCCGATTTAGTCACCTCCGGCAAAGTCGCCGGCATTAGTGACATACGGGATGAATCTGACCGCAACGGACTTCGGGTCGTCGTAGAAATCAAGCGCGATGCAATGGGCAGTGTCGTTTTGAGCAAACTGTTCCAATATACTCCACTACAAACCTCCTATGGAATCAATAATATCGCCTTGGTCAATGGTCGCCCGGTCGTCCTTCCGCTAAAGCAAATTATTGAAGAGTTTATCAAATTCCGTATTGAAGTCATTGTACGTCGTACCCAATATGAATTGGCGAAAGCGGAAGCAAGGGCTCATATCTTAGAAGGATACCTGATTGCCCTAGATCATCTCGATGAAATCATCGCCTTAATTAGAGCTTCCAGAACACCGGATGATGCCAAAGAAGGACTGATGAGCCAGTTTGGCCTTTCGGAAATCCAAGCCAAAGCCATCTTGGAGATGAGACTCCAGCGGCTCACCGGCATGGAGCGAGACAAGGTAAAAGAAGAATATGCCGAAATCAAAAAGAAAATTGAACGGTATAAAGCCATCCTAGCTGATGAAGGCCTTCAACGGGACATCATCAAACAAGAATTGACCGAAATCAAAGAAACTTATGGAGATGAGCGCCGCACCGAAATCAGCTTTGAAGAAGGTGAAATCGCCATCGAAGACTTGATCCCTAATGACGAAGTCGTCATCACCATCTCCAACTTGGGCTACATCAAACGGACTAAGCTAGACGAATACCGCACTCAAGCACGCGGTGGCCGGGGCTCCAAAGGCTCCAAAACCAGAGAAACAGACTTCCTAGAGCATATTTTTGTGGCCAATAACCATAATTATCTCTTACTCTTTACAGAAAAAGGGATTTGCCACTGGGTTCGGGTATTTGAGATTCCGGAAGCAGCGAAAACATCCACCGGAAAAGTCATTCGCAACATCATCAACCTGCCCAAAGAGGATAAGGTCAAGGCTTATATGAAGATTGATGACTTGACCGATGAAGACTTCATGAATAGCCACAATGTCCTTTTTGCCACCAAAAAAGGGAAAGTAAAGAAAACCGCTATGGAGCAGTTTTCCAGACCGAGATCCAACGGGATTATCGCCATCACCATAAACGAAGACGACGAATTGGTTGATGCACGCTTGACAAATGGTTCTAGCCATGTATTCCTCGGTACCAGTTATGGAAAGGCCATCCACTTCTTAGAAGAAAAAGTAAGACCCATGGGGCGTACGGCTGCCGGAGTTCGGGGCATTACGTTGGGCGGGGCAGACGATGAAGTGGTCGGCTTAGTTTGTGTCGATTCTGATGCTAAAAATACTTCCATCTTGGTCATTTCTGAAAAAGGTACCGGTAAACGGACAGATGTGGACGCCTACTCTATTACCAACCGGGGCGGAAAAGGGGTCAAATCCTTAGCCATTACTGAAAAAACCGGCCGCCTAATCGCTATCAAAGCCGTCACCGATGATAACGAAATGATCATCACCTGTGAATCCGGTATCACCATTCGCATGCACTTGGATAATATCCGGCTTATGGGTAGAGCCACACAAGGTGTCCGGGTCATCAAACTCTCTGAGTCAGACAAGATTGCCGATGTCGCCATTACTTCTCGTGAAGAAAGCACTGACAAAGAATTGGAAGGAATAGAGGCCGCATTTGACGAATCTTCCGACTCCAAGGACTCTACACCGGATACCGACCGAAAAACGACTGAATCAACCGACACAGAAGGAACAGAAGAACCTCCATCTGAAGATTAAATAATCGTTAACAAGCAAAAAGTAATTTCTTAACGAAAAAACCGTAATATTGTCAGCGAACAGTCTGGACGAAACAATGAAAAAAAATCGTTTAACCTTTCAAACTCGAAGCAATCACCTTTGGATGCCTATCGAATAGCACCAAAAGAGGAGTTTTGGGTGTTTACATCACGAAAAATAAATTTTGCACATGAAAAAGTTAGCACTTATCGGACTGATGTCCATTTTATTTGTCACTCTGACCTTTGCGCAAGGTGACCCGAAAAAAGCTGTCAAACGAGCCAAAAGCAATCTGGAGTCTTATATGCTTGACCAAAGCAAAAAATTCGACAAGTTGATTATGGCCAAGAAGTTTATCGACTTTGCATCAAAAGACGAGACCTACGGCAAAAAAGCAAAAACATGGAATATCAAAGGCCAAATCTATAATGCGCTTAGTTCCAATGTTCAAATCCAACGAATCACAGATCCTTCTTACAAAGATCCCTATCCTGATGCCGCATTCACTGCCTATGATGCTTTCCAAAAAGCACTGGACTTGGCCGAAAAAAAATACCAAAAAAAGGATGCCTTGAATGGTATGAGTGAAGCTATTTCAGGTCTTTCCAACGCCGGTATTGCGGCCTATTCTGCTAAAGATTATAAAAAAGCCTATGACGCATTCAATGCCGGACTAGAGATTCATAAATTACTCAAAGACAACAACAAAAAGTCTCCTTTTGATGACAAAGCCCAGTATCAAAACCAGCTTTACATCACCGGTCTAGCAGCTCTCACCTCAAAAATGTATGATCAAGCCGGAAAGCTTTTCAGCCAACTAAAAGATGATGGCTTTGACAAACCGGAAATTTATGATGGCTTATACAAGGTCTATAAAGCCAAAAAGAATACTGAAAAAGCTCAAGCTATTTTGGACGAAGGTAGAAAAAAATATCCGGATGACAAGGCGTTGATGTACTCTGAGATTAATGACTATCTCTCTGCAGGAAAAACCAAAGAATTGGTAAGCAAATTACAGAATGCCATCAAAGGAGACCCCAATAATGCATCTCTTTTTGCTACTTTGGGTAACGTCTATGACCAACTTTCTCAGGAAGCTTTCAAAAACAAAAATATCGCCGAGGCTGACAAGCAATTTGACCTAGCTAAAGCCGCCTATGACAAAGCCATCTCTTTAGACCCAAAGAACTTTGCCACTGTTTATAGTCTTGGGACGCTTTACTACAACAAAGCAGCCAACTTAACAGCAGAGCTCAAAAAACTAGAAGACGATATTTCTCCTGCCGGCATGAAAAAGTATGATGCAGCCAAAGCTAAAATGCTTGAGATTTTTGCACAAGCGCTACCCTATTTTCAAAAAGCGGAGAAGCTAGAGCCTAATGATAGAAACACACTTATTGCGCTAAAAGAAATTTATGCGCGTCAAAATAAGATTGCTTTATCTAAGGAGTATTCTGCTAAGCTGGATAAGCTTACGCAAAAAAATTAATCCATCCTTTTAACAACTTGAAAAAAAAGGCAAATCCTTCGGATTTGCCTTTTTTTTTGGGGATTAGTTGGTAGTTCCAAATTTATTTGGAACATGGATTTTTCAGCCTAATAATAATCCATATTTTGTGGATTAGTTGGTAGTTCCAAATTTATTTGG
>JALVCY010000151.1 GCA_027009605.1 Saprospiraceae bacterium | reverse complement strand
GAGATGGTAGCCTTATTTGTCTTGGATTTGGGATAGCCTCGACTCCTCCGTATGACAAAGCTCAAATCTTTAAGCTTTCTGCGGATGGGGACATCCTTTGGAACAAACTAGTCCCCAATCCTCCCGGTTTTTTCAACAGATCTTGGGAACACTCAATGGTGGTGCTACCTGAAACAGGCGATATTCTGTTTACAAGTCAGCTATACATAACAGGCTCTAACTCACATGCTTATGCAACCGTCACTAAATTGGACAGCGTGGGAAACTACATCTGGGATAGACCGATATATCTTCAACCAAGAGAATTTAGTGGGACGGTCATGGAATTATTACCCGATGGGAATTTAGTATTTGCCGCCACAATAGATACTTCCGGTCTTGGTATTTGGCCTGTTTACCGAAAAATAGCCAAGTTAGATACCGCTGCTCATATTATTTGGGAATTTAAAGGACCTGTAAAAGGGGCGGATGAGTTTTGGGATGTTGTCGTAACCCATACGGGTGATATACTCCTTTGTGGACAAAACTTCTATGGAGAGCCTTTTGACCCCAATGACACAACCAAAATGCCGGCTGGTAATATACTCAAGCTATCTTCATCCGGTGATGTACTCTGGGAGCGTTTTTACACGAGCACGGATAACATAGCCGGGTGGTCGGGACCAATCACAAAGCTACAACTCCTACCCAATGGTGGTATATTGGCGATCTGTGACATCCCTAGGTTTTTTTATGCGGGAAACGACGATGTCATGTTGATGAAATTAGACAGTAATGGCTGCTTGGACAATTCATGCGATACGCTAAATGTTCTTACTGAAATTAGCGATTTACCAAACATTGAAAGTTCTTTGTCTTCTGTTCGATTTTACCCTAATCCCAGTTCGGGATTGTTTTATATAGATTTTCCGGAAGGAATAGAAAAGCCAGACATCCGAATATACAATATACTGGGACAGCTTGTAAAACAGTACCGGCAATTAACCAAAAACCAACCGATAGAATTATCCAAAAAGGGGATGTACCTAATTAGTATTCGAGAGAAAGGAAAGCTTATTGGGAGTAGAACGATTGTGGTTGAATAATACCAGGAAGCAGCACCAAGGCAAGCCTTGGTGCTACGTCCATTGAAATATTTTTTGTACTTTCGCCATCAGCACATTTTACAAAATTAGCACCAAGCCCATTATTTTTTTTGCGTAAGCTCAAAGGTCAATAAGCTATGTCGGATGGTCGCTTTTTGCAAACTTCCATCCGGTAAGTATTCGTAGGTCTCAGTACGGCCACTACCCGGATTGAGGAGCTCGTAAGTGCGGAGTCCAATTTTAGTTAAAGGCTTTGGTTCACCGCCGAAGTCAGAGTACACGGAAGAGACACCCTTTGGCTCCTTGATAAATAGTAAGGCACTGGAATAAGTGATTTTATGCAAATATTGTGAAGAATGCCCATCCTCCACGATGGTATAGTAATCCCCTGTTTTGGTCGTTGTAATAGAACTATGCAATTTGCCTTTGACATAAACCGTGACGGCACTATTGAGCAGCTCGTTATTCTTGTAAGTCGCATTTAGCTTATACTTGATCGCTACGCTGATAAAAAGCTTTACTTTGACATCACTTACCACAGAAACTTGTGTATAATCTTCCGGGTGAGATTTTGAGACGTAAAGCTCGCCAATCGTATGCCCGTTGGCGGTAATCGTATAGGTGGTCGTCTGGCTGTAAACCATATTCGCCCAAAAAAAGGCGCAAAGGAAGAATAGGGTGGATTTCATAGGTCTATTTTATTGTTTTTCAGCGGTCACAAAGACGTTTTATGAATTTTGTTTATGAATGAATCAGTGTTTCTCACTATAACCAATATCATCCAGCTTGCCGCTAAATACGCGATATTGAAAAATTAGGTAGCCAATGACTAGAATAATCCCAAATATAAACCAGCTCATCCCAACAGAAAGTCCATAATGTCCGGCGGATGTGTTGTGCAAAGTCAAAGAAGGATTTATCTTATTTGTGGATGGTAGAAACTTAGGGAAAATAGCCACGACCGTAGAAACTAAGCCACCAATTAGGAAAAGTGTAGAAAAAAGGAATCCGTTCCAGTCCTTTTTAAAGCCCTGTATCTTAAACAAGCCGGCGATACCCACTGCCGTTAATAATGGGAAAATAAAAAGAAGTGGATGGTTAATGAAATTACCGAAAGGATTGGGCACGATGCTTCCCCAAACCAATAAGGAAAATAAGCTCAATACGAGCAAGACGATATTTAGGCGAAAAATTAATCTCTTGAGTCTAGCATTTAGGTCACTATTGGTCTTGAAGATAATCCAACCGGCTCCATGAATCGTCAACGAAATCACTCCGATAAGCCCCAAAAGAAGGGTAAACCAATCTATCACACCCAGCGTCTCCGCATGTGGACTAAAACTCGGATTCCAAAGCGGCAAGAAGAAATAGTGCGGTTCATAAGCCGAAACACCATCAACTACACCGCCTAAATTAACACCGCGAACAATATTCCCCAAAGCAATACCAAAAAATAAAGCAAGCAAGAGACTGGCCACTCCAAAGGTTTTGTCCCAGATAATATGCCACAACTTGTTGTCAATCTGTGCCCGAAGCTCAATGCCTATGGCACGTAAAATAATAAGCCACAATATCATGATTAGCGGTAGATAAAATCCACTAAAAGCCGCTGCGTACAGTTTGGGAAATGTAAAGAAAAGAACGCCCCCACCGGCGACAAGCCATACTTCATTGGCATCCCAAAAAGGGCCGATAGCATTCATAATGGCTTTTTTATCTTTTTCTTTTTTTGCAAAAAAGAGATAAATAATTCCAGCTCCAAAATCGTATCCATCCAGGATTACATAAATGGTGAGCATGGTAATTAGGGCGATGTACCAAAATAATTCCATGATTTTTTATTTTTGAGTTTCAGGACCTTTAAAGATAATTTTTCCAACCAATATTAAGAACAGCAGTCCCAATAAGAAATAGAGCCCCACAAATCCCAATAATGTAAACAAGGTGTTGCCGGATGACACCGTCGGTGAGCCACCCGCACTAGTCGGTAACAGTCCATATACGAGCCAAGGTTGACGACCTAATTCCGCAACATACCAGCCGGTAATATTGGTCACGTAGGAAAACGGAGATAAAATGAGAAGAGACCAAAGCACCCATTTGGTCTGATACAGTTTTTTCCGCCAGAGCAAGATAATCGCAATAAAAAATAGACCAATGAATAACGTGCCTAATCCCACCATAATGTGATAGGCATAGTACAAGCCGGGAACATTGGTCGGCCAATCTTTTTTAGGATACTCATTGAGTCCTTTAATTTCGGTATCAAAATTACGATAGGTCAAGAAACTAAGCACGCCCGGTACGGCGAGTTTATTATCTAGGCTCATGGTTTTCATATTGGGTTGCCCAATCAATACAATTTCTCCGTCTGTTGATTGGGTCTCAAAAACCCCTTCCATGGCGGCAAAAGTAATGGGTTGGTATTTGACCACATTTTTGGCATTCCAGTCTCCTGTCGGAAAGGCAACAATAACAGAAGATATTAACCCGAAAATAACTCCTGTTTTGACAAATATTTTACCATATTCTTGGTGTTGTTTATTGAGCAAATAAAAGGCACCTACGGCCGTCACCACAAAAGATGCGGTCACTACTGCGGCTGTTTGATTATGTAAATAAGCCGGAACTAACCACGGGTTGGTAAATAATTCTGAAAAGCCGGAAAGAACAAAATTTCCATTCTCTAACGTGGTAAAGCCAACAGGATGCTGCATCCACGCATTCGTGGCCATAATAAATAATCCGCTGAGCCAAGTTCCTAGAAAAACAAGGATGGCGGACAAAAAATGCACCTTTTGCCCGACTAGCTTTTCACCAAAAAGGAATATCCCTATAAAGCTGGACTCCAGAAAAAATGACAACACGCCTTCCATCGCCAAGGTTTGACCAATGACCCCACCGGTCATCTCCGAGAATTTTGCCCAGTTCGTTCCAAACTGAAACTCCATAGGAATTCCGGTGACCACCCCGATGGCAAAGTTTACCCCAAAAATTCTCATCCAAAATTTAGCAATCTTATTGTACTTTTCTTCTTTTGTACGCAAGTACTTCCACTTAAAGTAAACAATAATCAGGGACAAGCCCATCGTCAATACCGGAAATAGGTAGTGAAAGGAAATTGTAAAGGCAAATTGCAGCCTATCATAAAAAAGCATGTCTTCCATGAGCTTGGTTTAGGTGGTTTGGAGCAAAGTGTTTAATATTTTTTGGACTTTCTTTTTAGTCCCAAAGAATCGAATGATGCCAAAACCCAAAATAATGACCGATAGCCCTATAAACGTCCAGCCAAAATATTCTAATTCACTAAATAGCTCTATCTTTAAAATAGCAAATCCAGAACTTAAAAAGACGATAAAAGTTCGCATATACGCCAACAAAGATCGTTCGTTGGAAAGATAGGTCATCTCTACGGTGAGCCGGTCATTTAGGGGCAGGTCGGTTTCTTTCATCATTTAGGGTTTATTCAAAAGGAATGTACTTGTCTTTATCTTCTTTGAACAGGCTCAAGAATTTTTC
>JALVCY010000150.1 GCA_027009605.1 Saprospiraceae bacterium | reverse complement strand
TCATCAAGCAGTTTTTTTTTGTCCCAAGTCGTTCTTCTTCGCACCGGCTCCCCTAATGCCCTATCAAATCATCCGACTTTATCACCGGATAATCAGGCAATCGAAAATATCGGGCCGGCACCGAAGTGTTAAATTTTGCGGAAGTAGCTACCTGCACCGTATGAATTCCCATGACGGTTACGTCCAACTTGAGTAGGACACCTTTATAGAGCAGCTGAGTCCCACCGGGCACTTCCCACACATCACAGTTATAGCCTAGAAATTGCGCTTTACCCACTTTCTTGCCACCTATGGACTCCAACATCTGCTCGCCAATGACTCCGGCATCAGAATCCGTCTCCCGAATCCTATCCATGGCCGGGTCTCGCCCCAAATATATCTTCTGTTGTTCAAAATCAACCGTGTGCACTTCCCCGTTATTTAATCGAGCCATCGAATGGGTATTCGTTGTTTCTTCCTTCTTTTTACCAAAAAACTTGGAGATTGTCGTCTGCTGAACGACGTCTTCATTTAGCTCTTCAGCCCCCCAATCTTGAAAGTACAAGACTCCTGCCCCACTCCCTTCGACGGTACTGGTCAAAACCTTGCCGGAAATGGTTTTTTCATACTGTACAATCCCCGAACGAATCGCATATCTCTTCAATTTTCGACCGGCCGGGATTACCAGCGGATAAGGATCAGTTGCAAAGCTGCCGGCTTTCAATTCTTGTGTCGGAAAACCCGGGGAAAAATGGTGTATCGGTTTCTGTTCCGTCTGCCTTTTCGGCTGCGTAGGTGTCGCTTGGGTGGTTTCGCTCTTACTTTTTCTTCGGTCACGTTCCATTTTCTGCTCCACCTTGTCGTAGCCTTCATCAATTTTCTCATCTACTTTCTTTTGAGCCCGACGATCGGCTTCTTGCTCAATTTTGTCCTGAGCGTGCTTGGCTAATCTTTTCAGAAATTGGGCTTCCACATTTTGCGCAAGCATCAAAACGATAGCCACAAGAAAAACAATTCTTAGATTTTTCATAATAGTTTTTTTGGGTACACCTACAAAAATAAGGTCACTTCCCCCCTTTCACCAGCCCCAATTATTAAACCACAGGTTTGAGTGTACAAAAAACAAAAAAGGAATGCCGCAAATGGAGAATAACGATTCATTTCAACCTAAATGATTCATGCAGAATCAACCCTTTACGATTTACTCACCCAAAAACGGAGTTCATACACCCAAATACGGGAAAACCCAAAAAAATAAGAAATCAAGCATAAAATTTGCTACCTTTGATTGTACGAAAAACCAAAGGTATGATACGAGCGATAATTGTAGATGACGAGCAATGGGCCATTGATAGTTTAAAGTGGGAATTAGAAAAGTTTTGTCCCGAAGTCGATGTATTAGAAACATTTACCAACCCATTAGAGGCCATCCATGTCATTAATACGCAACATCCGGATTGTGTATTTTTGGACATTGAGATGCCCGAAGTTGATGGATTCCAGTTGCTCAAAAAATTAGAATATCGCCGGTTTGACTTGGTCATCACGACCGCCTACAGTCAATACGCCATCGAAGCCTTCAAAGAAAATGCAGTCAATTACCTACTCAAACCCATTGACCCTGAAGACCTTATCAATACTGTCAATCGAATCAAACAAAACCGCGAAAGTAAGAAGCTAGGTCAAAATTTTGAAACGGCTCTAAAAAATATCATTCAAAAAAACAGCTTTGAACGCCAAAATAGAGTGCCATTAGCACTTGCAGACAAGGTGGTCATGGTGTCCGTACAGGACATTATGTATTGCAAAGCAGATGGCAATTACACGCATGTTTTTATGCAAAATGGAAAGAAGTTTTTGCTCTCCAAAACCATCAAAAACTTTTCGGAGTCGCTTCATAGTGACCTGTTTCTTCGAGTCCATAAATCATTTATTGTGAATACCAACTTCATCGAAGAATATACACGCGGAGACGGAGGCGAATTATTGATGACCAACAAACAAAAAATTCCCGTGTCCCGCACCCACAAAGAAGAGCTGCTTCATTCATTACAGATAAAATAAGGGGCAGCATGTTATACTTGGCGGATGGGTCTTTTATTTTTACAAATCCGGACAACAATGGTCTAACCATCCTGATTTCCGGTTTTTTATTGACCCTGTCGCTGTATCATTTTTTGCTTTTCTTTCAGCATCGAAATCGAGTTTATTTGTATTATAGCTTATACACGATTTTGATTTTTGTGTATCTATTCCAGCGGGCCGACCATTTTGTCCTTGCGGAAAAAGCACACCCCTATCAGCCCATTTTGGACTTTCTGGATGTACCGATTCAATGGACTTTCCATTTAATTTACCTGTTTTTTGTCAAAACATTTGTGCATCTAAGAAAAGAAAAGCCCCGGTGGAATAAATGGCTGAATATGATTATTCTGGCTTACTCCGGCGTTCTCTTAATTTTAATGGTCGTCGCAGACGGGCTACAGAATACCGAAATATTAGACCAATGGTATGTCTATTTCTTTTTGCCGACCATTACGATTATTGCGCTAACCATGTTGTATGTGATGGCTCGTATGCAAACCACCTTGAAGTATTATGTTTTGTTGGGGTCTTCTCTATACCTGACCCTATCTTGGGCGGCCTTTGGTTTTGAGTTTGCCGGGCATCGTGCCACCATCCTTTTTTATGGAGCTGTCTTTTTGGAGAATATCTTCTTTGCGCTAGGACTCGGGGCGCTGCAAAAAAAGATCCTTACGGATAAAAACCTAGCCCAACAACAAGTTATCCGTGAACACGAAATCAATCTTAGCCTCCAAAATCGAATCAAAACAAAACTCGACCTTGAAGTGGAGCAAAAGACCAAAGAAATCATCGAGCTTACGCAAAAAAATGAACGGGAAAAACGCCATAAATTGGCCATCGAATACACCAAAAACACCTTAGACCTAAGAATGCGGGCTCTCCAAACCCAAATGAATCCGCATTTTTTGTTTAATTCGCTCAATTCTGTCAAACACTTCATCATCAAGAACAATCCCGAAGATGCGGTCTTCTTCCTAAGTAAACTATCCAAGTTAATCAGAAAAATATTGGACAATTCGCAAAAGCAATTCACCTCCCTAGCCGAAGAGCTGGAAGTCATGAAACTCTACCTGGATGTAGAAAATATCCGACTCAACAAAGACATCACCTACACCCAAGACATCGCCCCCAATATAGATTTGTCCAAAACGAAAATCCCACCCTTAGTCCTCCAACCTTTTATCGAAAATGCCATCTGGCACGGCCTGGCACTCATCAAAGGAGAAAAGAAAATAAAAATAAAAGTAGAAAAAAACGCAACTCACCTCATCATCTGCATCAAAGACAACGGCATCGGCAGAGAAAAGGCAGCCCAAATCAAAGCCCACAAAACCATCGAAAAAGAATCTCTCGGCATCGAACTCACCAAACAAAGACTAGATTCTTTTACCCAATATCTCAACGGCGACGTCTCCATCCAATTCAATGATTTAAAGGAAGGGCTTCGAGCTATCGGGACTCAGGTCATTATTAATATTCCCATAAAATAGAAGTTGTGTCGGTCGCCTTCGGCTCGCTGGGTTGAGAACTTGTCCCGATTACTATCGTGGATGCGGACTTCGCGGTTGAGAGCTTCGCAGGTTGAGTTGATTTGGGTTTTTGTTTGGGTTTTTACTTCGTTATTCGACATTCGGCATTCTGCATTCGATATTCTGATAGTTGAAGAAGTTGATTCGCTTCGCTAGTTGAGAAAGTTGAGACGTTCGCCTTCGGCTCTCTAGGTTGAGAACTTGTCCTTCGGACTTCGTGGTTGAGAGCTTCGCAGGTTGAGTTGATTTGTTTTTTTGTTTGGGATTTTAGTTGAAGAAGTTGATTCGCTTCGCTAGTTGATTCACGTCCCGATTACTATCGTGGATTCGGACTTCGTTAGTTGATTCGCTTCGCTAGTTGAAGAAGTTGAAGGTGGCTAAGAAAGAAAATAAATCTGCGGAAATCTGCGGGAAAAATGAGTAGTGAGTAGTGAGTAGTGAGTAGTGAGAGATGAGAGTTAAAGCTTACCTAGAAAGAAAAAATCTGCACAAATTTAAATCTGCGCAAATCTGCGGGAAGTAAATCTGCGGAAATCTGCGGGAAAAATGAGTAGTGAGTAGTGAGTAGTGAGTAGTGAGAGTTAAAGCTTGCCTAGAAAGAAAAAATCTGCACAAATTTAAATCTGCGTATATCTGCGGGAAGTAAATCTGCGAACATCTGCGGGAAAAAAATCTGCGGGAATCTGCGGGAATCTGCGAGAAAAGAAGTTACAATAAACCCATAGACCGCCCTTCAATGCCCTACTCCACCACCAATTTCCCCATACCCACCAATTCCCCATACCGATTCATCACCCGATACCCATACATAGCTTTCGGCAAAAAGGAAATATCTATTTGTTCCAAGTGATTTATCTTTTGCGCAAGCACCACCCGACCGGACAAGTCTATTAGCTCTAGACTGACTTTCTGGGTGATATTGGGTAGGTCGAATTGGATGAAGTCTTTGGCCGGATTGGGGTAAACTAGGAGATTTTCATAGGTTGGAATAATGGTCTCACCGGTTATAACCCCA
>JALVCY010000149.1 GCA_027009605.1 Saprospiraceae bacterium | reverse complement strand
CGTACAAGGCGCAGGTAGCATATCCGTAAATTCCAGCCCTTGCAGCGGAATATTCATTTCATTATTGATCGTGAATTTATACACCAAATAGGCATCGTCACAACTCTCTGTAACGGAAACTTCTTTTGTGAATTCGACCACCGTAGATGGACAATCCAAAGTCCCATCAATCATCACATCTTCATCGGATGTATTGCTTCCATCAAAATCAATATAGACCTGATTGTTGGGTCCAGCCAAATGAACGCCTTGATTATTATAAAAAGCATTTGCGGCATTGGCGGCATTGTATGTTAGCGTAAGCGACACACAACAACCCGCCGGAATGTCATAATTTCCTGTATTATCTGTCGAGCAGCCATTGGTATTGACCACGGTATTGACCAAAACAAAACCGGCCGGCGGCTGATCCGTCACCGTTACATCAAAGGCATCCACTTCGCTAACATTACAAACGTCAATCGTATAAATCACCATCGTATCACAAACCGGAATCGGTGTAGAAGTATATTTCATCGCTTGCAGCGTCGCTTTGGCATCTGTACAAACAGATTGATTGTCTATGTTGTTGGAATAAGCAATCTCTTCTATATCCGTAATCGGAAACTGTATCGGCGGAGAATTACTGCCATCATCATTCAAGACCGAAAAAATATTACTCGCTTGATTGACCGGAAGGACAACGGTAAAAGTATCTGTTTCACCGGCCGGCAGCGCACAAGGCAACAGCCAAGTCATAATGGCATTCGCCCCAAACAAATCCGGATTATTGTAATAAAAAGTCACCGGCGTTCCGGAAGGTAAAGACAATTCACGCAAGGCTTCCAAAGTAAAAGTAATCTCCACGCCATCCGGAAACGGACAATTCCCAATCGGCACCATATCCAAAATATCTATCGCACCATCCCGGTTAAAATAAGCCGTCGCCGTGCTCCCCGGATCTATCGGACAGAGATAAAGATTAACAATTTTTTCCGCAAGGTCTTGACCCAATTGAGAATAAGCAGACGCACCCGGAGCCAATTGGGGTATAGAAGCCACTTTCGTTAAAATATCCCTTGTCGAAGTTTCTGCGAAAGCATCATCAAAAGCAATCGTCACAATATGAAATCCGGCCGCTTTTAATTCATCCGCCAAGGCAATTAACGAAGGGGATATTTGCCCACCCGAACCATCCGTAGATAGCACAATGACCTTTGCCGCATCCGGCCGGCCATGACTCAACAGATAGTCCCGGCCAAAAATCATAGCTTCATGGGGACTAGTCCCACCGTCAAAACTTCGCTGAAAATTGACATAGTTTTGTAAGGTGGATAGATTACCGGTGATAGCAATTTTGACTGCTTGCGCATTATCATCCGACCATTCCACAATAGCCGCTTGGCTTTCATCTGAACCGGTGCCAATATTAACCGCATTCAAAAAGTCAACAAAAAATACCTTCGATTCCTGATATTCGGTCGCATCCACCGAGCCGGAGACATCATTGAGAATCACAATATCCATTGGCTGCGTACAGGGAAACACCGGAACGGTCTCATCCAATAGAGAAACCGCCACAGATTGCTGATGTCCGGCATCGTCACTCACGGTGATTGTATATTCACCTTGGGCTAGATTAGGAATGGTATATTCGCTAACGGCGATGTTATTTTGGCTACCGGAAGACACCCCCGACCAAGCAAAAGAATATGGAGCTGTTCCCCCGTTTAGGCGCACCTTGATACTACCATTCGCAAAACCATTAGAGCTGTTGGTCGTGCTGATTTCAATAATCTCAAATACATCACCGGCAAGCTCAGATAAGACAATGCCTGTTTGGATGGCTGTATCCGGCGTGGGCGTGGTGACGGTAAGATTATAGGTGCCACCTGATAGATTGTCAATCGTAAACACATTATCCGCACTGCTCCCGTTACCGGTCGCATTATCCGGCAGCCGCTCCCACAAGTAGAAAAAAGGAATGGTATCATAGCCATTGACGGTCACTTGTATAGCGCCGTTGGATGCATTGATACAGGGCGAAAAGGCCTGTACAGACAGCGACAGACCACAGCTAGCCGCCAAGATTTCGCTTTCGTTGCTGCATTCTGATGGGTTGTCGTGGATATAGAGATAACCACCTATTGCACCGGGCGTAGCGAGTAGGTCTTGGATGGCGCAGCAATTGGTCAGGGCATCATTGTAGGCGATGCCTAAATTCCACCCAATTGATAAGAGAGCGGCCAATCCGTCTATATTCGTCAGCGATTTATTGCCGGAGATTTCTAAAAATCCCGCAATGGCGGAGAGATTGGCCAACCCATCTATATTCGTCAGCGATTCATTGTAGGAGATGGTTAAATTCCCTGCAATGGATGAGAGATTGGCCAAACCGTCTATATTTGTCAGCGCTCCATTGTAGGAGATGGTTAATTTCCCTGCAATGGATGAGATATTGGCCAAACCGTCTATATTTGTCAACGCATCATTGAAGGAGATGTCTAAATATCCCGCAATGGATGAGATATTGGCCAAACCGTCTATATTTGTCAGCGCTGCATTGTAGGAGATGGATAAATCTCCCCCAATGGATGAGATGTTTGACAATCCGTCTAGATTTGTCAGCGTATCATTGCCGTAGATGGATAATCTTCCCCCAACAGAAATCAAATTAGCCAATCCATTTAGGTTGGACAATACTGGATTGTACGATAAGACTAAATCCCCCGCAATAGTAGTTAAGTTGACTAATCCATCTATATTTGCTAGGGCAGTATTATTCTCTATGTGCAGTGACCATCCAATAGAAGTTAAATTGGACAAGCCGTCTAGGTTGGTCAGCGCCTCCGTGTACTGGATATTTAAATCTCCTCCAATAGAAGTTACATTAGCCAATCCGTCAAGATTGGTAATTTGATTACTATAAGGAAATTCGCCAATAGTAACATATCCTTCAATCTCCGTACACCCGGGATAATTAATCGGAAAACTATCAATCTGCCCTTGGGTGGTGAAGGTGATTCCGTTGGGCAGGCAGGCGTGGGCGACCGTTGCCGAAAAAAGAAGGCCTATCAGGAGAGTGAGTATAAATGGATATTTCATGTTTTTGTTTTTGTTCGTAAAGCATCGGCGACTTTTAGCCGCCTAGATTATTTCTATTAAATTTGGCTGAAGCCGTCGTTGTAGTTTGTAAGCTTGTTCAATCCACTCCGAAAAGTCCACTCAAAACTTTCCATAAGTTTTAGACTTTTGGGAAGGACTCAACAAATCTATACTTTTTAGCGATTCCTTCAAAATACAAATTTTGGCCTTTGTAGAAGCAAAATTTTGATGCGTGTATTATAACATGCTGATAGTCAAGATATTATAACTTTTTTTGCCTGGTTTTGTAGAGATGGACAGGCTTCCCGGATTCACCATAATTTGTTGTATTTTTGCCATTCATGCAAAAGCGAACCAAAATGACCCAATACAGCTTCAAAGATGATTACAGCGAAGGATGCCACCCAAGTATTTTGGATTTGTTGGCACAAACGAATCTCCTCCAGCAAAATGGCTATGGTGAAGACGAATTTTCCCTTCAAGCAAAGGATTTCATTCACCGGCAATTGAATAATCCGGCATCAAAAATCCATTTTGTCTCCGGCGGGACACAAGCCAATTTGATTGTTATTTCTGCGCTACTTCGCCCGCACGAATCGGTGATTGCCGCAGCATCTGCTCATATCAGCACCAATGAAGCCGGCGCCATCGAAGCCCAAGGGCATAAGGTCAATACCATTTTGTCGCAAGACGGAAAAATCAAACCGGGTGATATTCTCCAAGTGCTGGCACAACATCACCATACACCCCACGTCGTCAAACCCAAGTTGGTATATATCTCCAATGCCACAGAATTAGGAACTCATTACACCCTGTCGGAATTGAAGGCGATTTATGAATTTTGTCAGGCGCATGATTTGTATTTATTTATGGATGGAGCCCGTTTGGGCAATGCCTTACAAGTGGGAGATATGAGCTTGGCGGATGTAGCGAAATACACAGATGTCTTTTATTTGGGCGGTACCAAAAATGGCGCTTTATTAGGCGAAGCAATCATCATCAATCGTTTGGAATTACAAATAGATTTTGATTTCTTCATCAAGCAGAAAGGCGCGATGTTGGCGAAGGGTAGGGTGTTGGGTATTCAGTTTTTGGCTTTATTTCAAGATGGGTTATATGATCAATTGGCGCATCATGCCAATCAGCTTGCGCAAAAAATAAAGCATGCCATGTCAGAAAAAGGAATCAACCTTTTGGTGCAAACCGAGACCAATCAAATCTTCCCCATCCTGCCTAACTCCTTGATTAACAGCCTAAAAGAGCAGTATGACTTTCACGAATGGAAGGAAATGGATGATGAATTTACCGCTATTCGCCTAGTGACTTCGTGGGCTACGCCGGAGTATGTGGTGGAAGAGTTTATCGCTTTTTTCAACAAAAAAATATAATAGAATAACGAATACAAAATGCCCCATATCGAACAATGAAGTAAAATCCCAAAACAAAAACCCAAATCAACTCAACCTGCGAAGCACTCAACTAGCGAAGTCCGAAGGACAAGCACTCAACCAGGAAGCCGTAGGCGACCGTCTCAACTCCCTCAACT
>JALVCY010000148.1 GCA_027009605.1 Saprospiraceae bacterium | reverse complement strand
CAGTAAGTTACGAAGCGACAGACGATTGTTTGGGCACAGCGAACTGTGGATTTGAAATTATCGTCCATCCTGCTCCGACCGGGAAGATTAGCTTGGATTGTTCTACATTACCGGATATAAATGTTGACTTGACGCCCGGAGAAAGTACTGTGTCTGTCAGTTGGAATGAACTTACAGGATCCACCACCTGTCCTCTAGGGGAACTTCTCGTAAATCAAACTTCGGGGCCGGCCAATGGTAGTGCTTTAGAAGTAGGAACTTACACGGTAGTCTATGAAGCCAACGATGCTTGTTTGTCTTCAGAAACATGTAGTTTTGATATAACAGTCAATCCAGCCCCAACAGGAGTGATTGGATTGGAATGTAATTCAGATATTGATGTAACGATTGTGCCGGGAATGTCCGGGCAAGTGGTTACATGGGATACACCGAATCCGACTACAACTTGTCCGTTGGGTAATTTATCTATTACGCAAGTGGCCGGACCATCTAGTGGAGATAATTTGAGTGCAGGAACCTATACGGTGACTTACGAAGTCGTGGATGGTTGTTTAGATACAGCAACTTGTGAATTTACAATTGTCGTGAATCCTCCACCAACAAGCAATATTAGCTTTGCGTGTAACTCTAATGTAGAGATTACGTTGGAGCCCGGGACTACCGGTCAAGTAGTCAGTTGGACAGATCCTTCAGCTACATCAAATTGTATCTTAGGCGGGGTCGCAGTGATGCAAATTCAAGGCCCGTCGTCCGGTTCAGAGTTGATGCCGGGTACATACAATATTGTGTATCAGGCCTTTGATGCTTGTTTATCTACTGCGATGTGTTCTTTTGAAATTGTGGTGAATCCTGCTCCGGTAGGTAAGATTGAGCTAAATTGTAATAATGATATTGTTACTTATGTCACACCGGGCACCAATAGTCAAGTGGTCGTATGGGATGCGCCGACAGCATCAACAACTTGTCCGCAAGGAGGTTTGACGATTACGCAGACTCATGGGCCGTTAAGCGGCTCTACTTTGGAAGTTGGAACTTACGAAGTGGTTTATAATGTGAGTGACGCTTGTGGCAACAATAAGACTTGTAGTTTTAATATAGTTGTTGACGATGTGGTGCCATGTGCGATTCGTGATATTTTACCGGCAACGGATTGTGACCAGAATGAGACGTTTAATTTTTACTTGAAAGGCCTAGTGAATGGCATTAGCGGTTTGAGTGATTACTATGCCTATGAATCCGGAAACTTTACGGAGTATGAAAATGGAACTGCAGCGTTGGATATGATTGTGGCGAATATAACGAAGCCCGATGTTAAGATGAGAATTAACTTAGTCTTTACCGGTCGGACAGAATCTACGACTCCTGCTCCAATTCCTCCGGTTTGTTTTTCAACGAATTTTGAAGGATGGTACTTTTATGAAAATGTCTCCGGGACAATCAAGGGTCTGGGAGCTTTGAGTGGAGCTAATATGTATGCGACTTGGAAGATGAATAAAACTCAATTGGGTATTGGTGCCAACTTATACACGGATGAGTTTGGGATGACTTCGTGGTTGGATTTGACGGTTACTCACCAGCCTAGTAATCCTGCTATTCAATTGTCCACACAGAATTATGAGTCAGATGTTTATTTGGCTTTGAACGGAACGCCATCGGATTGTAGTAATACATCAGAAGTGGTTTTGGAATGTCCAACAGCGCTTCGGGTGGCTGCGATTCCAGGATCGGTAGAAGCTGTCTTGGCATGGCCAAATCCGACTGCCACAACGACTTGCGCGAATCCGGCAGTAACCATTGAACAAGTCAGTGGCCCAACTTCAGGAGAGATTATGTCGATTAATTCGTTTAGTATGGTAAAGTATCGGGCAACTGATATGTGCGGGAATGAAGCATTTTGTACTTTCTCTATTGCCGTAACTTCTATTCCATCTCCCGTTTGTGCAAGCCATGCGGCTAGCAATGTCAATGATAATTGCGGAACGGGGCAGAAGCTCTTTATGAGAGTGCAGCAACCAAATGGGCAAATAGATGACTTTGTCTTAGATGAAGGCACTCTTACGGAAAAAGTGAATAATACCGCTTTATTGCATGCGATGGTGCATAACGTTGATGATGCTAACTTGAAGTTTATGGTTGACGTGAACTTAGGAGATAAGGTCGTTGATTTGCCAAGTGGATTGCAGTTGAATGGTCCTTGCTTTACCTTAGATGACGGAAGCTTGGTTTACTATAAATCTGTGGCCGGGTATATGATTGGCGAAGGTAAGTTAGCCGGAGCAAAATTGAAAGTGGAGTCAACCACCAAGCCTGCCATCTTAGGAGTCGGCGGTAATATGGTTGGAGAGAATGACTTTGGTGCTTTTGTGCCGGTAAAATTGACATCACTAATACAGCCGGATGATGCTAGTTACACTTTGCCGGATAGCGGAATTGCAGGAATGAACATGAAGTTGGAAGGTAGTTTGGGAGACTGTAGCGGTGGAAAGCCTGTGTTTGACTTAGATGTAACCAATGATTTTGGTAATGCTAAGCTGAGCTGGACGAATAATACTGGATTGACCAACGCTTATTTCTCTGTAGAGCGATCTTCTGATGGAGTTCATTTTATCGAGTTGAGTAGAGAGAAGTCTAATCATACAGCACAGCCAACTAATTATGAATATTTGGATGCCAATCCATTAGATGGAGTGAATTATTATCGGGTTACAGCAGTGCAAAACTCCGGTTTAGGTCTAAAGTCCAATATTAAAACATTGACATTTGCGACAGCATCTAAGGAGATGATTAATGTAGGGCCGGTACCAACAGATGACTTTGTAAGGGTTGATTTGTCTTCATTAGATGGACAAAAAGGAACGGTTGCTTTAGTGAATTCTACAGGAATGGTTGTTTGGAGTTCTGCCGAAATGGAATTTACTTCGATACCCTTAGAGCTGTCTTTAGCTAAACATACGGATGGAGTCTATAAGTTGCTCGTTACTGTGACAAATAGGTACACCGCAAAAGTGCTTACAAAAACCATAATCTTGGATAAAATGTAAAAAAGCATTGTAAATGGAAAGAAGGGGTGTAGCAATACACCCCTTTTTTTTTTGGTAAATATCATATTGTTAATTATTTTGTTTTATTGTTGTTGTTTTTTATTTTGTAGCGTTCTATATTTTTAGCATGTAATATAAAATCTTAATATATATCTATATATTATTTGTAATTTGTTGATATTAAATAAATTATGTGAGTGGTTGGTCTTTTGTGCTTTGGGCTTGCTGATTAGTTATATGCTGATATTAGTGAATATAACATGTTTGTTTCGAGAAATAAGATGTCGGCAAAACCCGGATGTTGAGAAAAAGTACTTTTTGGGAATCTAAGCGTCATCTTTCTTTCATTTATCAAAAATTATATTTACCTTTGTGACAGATTTCCCCCCCCATCTTATTTGATTTTGCATTTCGCATCACCTGTGGTGGTGCGCAGCTATTCAATTTTTTAATTAAAAACTAACACAATGAACAGAACCTTAACTGTTTTGCGATGGCGGTATGGCTTTTTGGCAATGCTGTTTTTTGCATTTTTATCTACGCAAGTTTTTGGGCAGATTTCTCTTTCCTGCCCCAATGATGTTGCGGTCACTGCAAGTACGGGCAGCAATACGGCTGTGGCGACTTGGAACACAGCGACGGCTACTACCGGCTGTACGGTGCCGGTAACACCGGATTGCTCTTCTATTAACACTAATATTAGTGGGTTTATGTATATAGGGGAGTACAACGGAAGTAAGTATTTTTGCTCCAATGGTAACAACTACACTTGGTGGGATGCACGTGATTTGTCTATTCAAGCAGGTGGACACCTAGTAACTATTAACGATGCCGGTGAGAATGAATTTATTCAAAATCATATCGGAGCCAGCGAAGCTTGGATTGGTTATAACGATGCAGCCAGTGAAGGTGATTTTACTTGGGTGAATGGCGAGTCTTCTAGCTATGAAAATTGGACTTGTTGGAGTTCTAACGATTGCGAACCTAATCAAACCGGTGATTACGTTAGATTAGTTAAGGCGACGGGAGAATGGGGAGATCAAGCAGGAACCTGTAAAGAGGAATTTGTTATGGAAATTCCTTGCTCCGCTTGTCAAGCTCCGGCCATTAGCGGTTTTATGTATATGGGAATGTACAATAATAGTAAGTATTACTGCTCGGATGGTAGTGATTATACCTTTGCGCAAGCAAAAAATCTATCGGAAGCAGCAGGTGGATACTTAGTAACTATCAACGATGCCGGCGAAAATGAATTTGTAAGAAATGTCATTGGTGCGGATAAAGCTTGGATTGGCTATACGGATGAAGGTTCTGAAGGAGATTATTATTGGGTTAACGGTGAAAATTCTTCTTATTCTAACTGGAAGTCTTGGGCGCCTGACGGTGGTACCGGACAGAATTATACAGTTTTGTACAAGAGCGATGGCGAATGGAACGATAAAGGTAGTAATTACCACGCCGAATTTGTTATGGAAGTACCCTGTGGGCCTAATACTCAGCCTGGAGACGTCACGGTTACACAAACCGGTGGACAACCTAGTGGCAGTGCATTTTCAGTAGGTTCCCATACGATTACTTATACAGCAACTGATGATTGTGGAGATACGGAGACTTGTAGCTTTACGGTTACTGTAAATCCGGGACAACCGGCTACTCCGGCTAGTGTAGGTAACTACGTTTGGAGTGATACGAATGCCAATGGTATTCAAGATGCCGGCGAGCCGGGTATTGCCGGGGTTTTCGTGATGATTACAGATTGCGACGGCAATTGGGTAAATAATATGGTGACCGATGCCAATGGGGCTTATAGCTTTACTAATTTGGCACCCGGTCAATACCAAATAAAATTTGTAGCTCCACAAGATTATACAGTTACAACCAAAGATGCCGGTAGTAATGATAATGTTGATAGTGATGTGAATCCGGGATGGACTGGTTTAACCGATTGTTTTACTTTGGCTTCCGGTGAAAACAACACATCTATCGATGCCGGCTTTGTGCCTAATGCTCCAACCGGTACTTTAAACCTAACTTGTAATAACGATATTACGGTAACGGCAACCAATACTCAAAATACAGCCCAAGTTTCTTGGAATGACCCAACGGCTACATCTACTTGTAGTACAGGTTCTGTAAGTGTTACGCAGTCGGCTGGCCCTACCAGTGGTAGTATGTTCCCTGTCGGCACAACTACCATCTCCTATAATGCAACCGATGGTTGTGGCAATTTTGAAACTTGTAGCTTTACCGTAACTGTAGAGCCATCAGGTGGTAATGATCCTGCATCCGTAGGAGATTTTGTTTGGTCTGATACCAACGGCAACGGCATCCAAGATGCCGGTGAGCCCGGTATTGCAGACGTATTTATTATGTTGACAGACTGTGACGGTAACTGGAAAGGTCAAACCACTTCCGATGCCAACGGTGCTTACTCTTTCACCAACGTCACTCCCGGTTCTTACAAGATTAAGTTTGTAACTCCTGCTAATCACACCAACGCACCAACTGATGCAGGTAGTGATGACACCAAAGACAGTGATTTGCTACAAGGATGGACCGGCTTTACAGAATGCTTTGATTTGGCTTCCGGCCAAAATAGAACAGATATCGATGCCGGATTTGTTCCTGAAAATCCGGGCGGTGGCTGTGATAACTTTACTGATGGCGGAACTATTGGCGGCACACAAACCATTTGTGCCGGTACGGATGCAGCTATGTTGACTAATATTGCTCTACCTACAGGGGGAACCGGTGGGATTGAATATATGTGGTTGGCCGCTCCGGGTACTTCTTGTCCTAATGACGCTAGTCAAGCTATTCCCGGTGCTAACGGACCTTCTTATGATCCGGGTGTCTTGACAGAAACTACTACTTTCCGCAGATGTGCGCGTCGCGTAGGTTGCACTGCATGGCCGGGTGAAAGTAATTGTATTACAGTTACTGTTGATAACACTCCGGGATGTGGGCAAGGCAACGACCCTGCTAGCGTAGGAGATTTCGTATGGAGTGATACCAATGGCAACGGCATCCAAGATGCCGGTGAGCCCGGTATTGCAGACGTATTCATTATGTTGACAGACTGCAACGGTAACTGGAAAGGTCAAACCACTTCCGATGCCAATGGTGCTTACTCTTTCACCAACGTCGCTCCCGGATCTTACAAAATTAAGTTTGTTGCGCCGGCTAATCATACCGTATCTCCAATGGATGCAGGCAGTGATGACACTAAGGACAGTGATGTATTGCCCGGATGGACCGGCTTTACAGAATGTTTTGATTTGGCTTCCGGTCAAAATAGAACAGATATCGATGCCGGATTTGTACCTGACGGCCAAACCGGTGGTGATTTGACTTTGGCGGGTTGTTCTGATGATTTGAGCTTTACAGCTGCTGCCGGACAAACAACTGCCGTCGTGAGTTGGACAGCTCCAACAGCCACTTCTACTTGTGCCGGTGGTGCTACATTAAGTCAAACTTCCGGACCTACTAATGGCTCTGTGATGAGTGTCGGTACTCAAACGGTCACTTACACAGCTACGGATAATTGTGGCAACACTCAAACTTGCAGCTTTACAGTAACCGTTACTTCCGGTTCTACCGGTAATGACCCGGCCAGCGTCGGTGACTTCGTATGGAGTGATACCAACGGCAACGGCATCCAAGATGCCGGTGAGCCCGGTATTGCAGACGTATTTATTATGTTGACAGATTGTGCCGGCAACTGGAAGGGGCAAACCACTTCCGATGCCAATGGTGCTTACTCTTTCACCAACATCACTCCCGGATCTTACAAAATTAAGTTTGTTGCGCCGGCTAATCATACCGTATCTCCAATGGATGCAGGCAGTGATGACACTAAGGACAGTGATGTATTGCCCGGATGGACCGGCTTTACAGAATGTTTTGATTTGGCTTCCGGTCAAAATAGAACAGATATCGATGCCGGATTTGTACCTGACGGCCAAACCGGTGGTGATTTGACTCTAACTTGCTCCAACGATATTACAGTAACTGCTCCTTTCGGACAAACTACTGCGGTCGTTAGTTGGACAGAGCCTACGGCCACTTCTACTTGTGCCGGTGGTGCTACATTGAACCAAACTTCCGGTCCGATGAATAACCAGCCAATGGCCATTGGAACGCAAACCGTTTCTTACTCTGCTTCTGATAATTGTGGAAACTATGAAACTTGTAGCTTCACAGTAACCGTAGAGCAAGGACAGCCTACGACTCCGGGTTCTATTGGTGATTTCGTTTGGAATGATTTGAACGGTAATGGTCTTCAAGATGCCGGTGAACCTGGTCTAGCAGATGTCTTTGTGATGTTGACAGATTGTGACGGTAACTGGAAAGGACAAACCACGACAGATGCCAATGGTGCTTATCACTTTGCTAATGTCGCTCCGGGTTCTTACAAAGTAAAATTTGTCGGACCTGTAGGTTCTAATCCTTCTCCAACAAATGCCGGCAACGGTGATAATGATAGTGACTTGAATCAAGGATGGACAGGCTTTACAGACTGTTTTGATGTGGCTTCCGGTCAGGATATTACCAATATTGATGCCGGATTTACCGGTATTACCGCCACTGCCGTATTGACCCTGAATCCACATGCCGATATCAATGTTACATCTCCTGACCCATCCGGTACCATTGTGACTTGGACAGCTCCTACAGCGACTTCTACTTGTACTACCGGTAATGTAACTGTAACACAAACTGCCGGTCCTGCCAGCGGTGATAACCTAGCTCCCGGTACGTACACCGTTACTTACCAAGCCACGGATGGTTGTGGTAACACAGAAACAACTAGTTTCACGATTACGGTGACTTATAGTGGTCCTGCTGTATGTACTACACGTACAATTACTGATTTGACACAATGCAATGGTTCTACTCAGAGTACTTTCTGGGCTGAAGACTTGATTTACGGTATGTCTAACATCAGTAAAAATTATCACTTGGTAAATGACGGTACATTTACGGAGTATGAAGATGGAACCGCTCACTTTACTGCAACTGTAGTGAACAATACCAACTCTAACGCTAAGTTTGCTCTTGACTTTACCCTTACGGGAAAAATGGCCACAGGAAATGCACACGATGCGTATTGCTTCAATGCAGATATGAGCGATTGGTATTTCTATTCTAGTATGACAGGTACCATCACAGGTATGGGCGCTTTGGACGGTGCAGTCATCAATGCTACGCACCACATGTACTCTCCACAAATTGGAACCGGTGCCAACCTTCACCAAAATGTATTTGGGTTTACTTCTTGGGTTGCATTGACTGTTGTTAGTCAACCTAATAACTCCAATATCACTTTGGATGATTATGGTACGGCTCATGCTGATTTGAACTTCAACTTGAGTGGGGATGCTTCTACCTGTGCGCCTGCTGTGACTACTTGTGCAACAAGAGATGTACATGATGCTTATCAATGCGATGTGGACTTGGATTTTGGCTTCTGGGCTTATGACTTTATTGACCAATTTGGTCACTCCGCTACGGAGACGCACTTTGAAGAGAAGGGGAATAGCACATTTGTAGAGTACTCTAACGGTACCGCACACTTGTCTATGAAAGTACGTAGTCATGAAGACTCGGGTGTGAAATTCCAAATTGAATTGGATTTCTCCGGACGTACATTTACCACTCCTTCTGATGCGAATGATAATGAATATGGTTGTTACAATCCGGATAATTCAGATTGGTACTACTACACTAATGTAACGGGTACGATTACAGGTTTGGCGGATATGGCCGGTGCTGAAATTAATGTCTGGAATACCATGCATCCTTTCCAAATGGGTACAGGTGCTGCTCTGTGGGGTGACTGGAATGACTTTGGAGGTACTACTTGGTTAGGTTATACTGTGGTTAGTCAACCGGATGACTATTACTCCTTGTCTGACGGTGGTCAAATGGATGTGAATATCCACATGAGTGGTAATGCGACGGCTTGTGGTGGTTCAGACTATACTGCTGCTTCTAACAAAGTAATGAATCTCGCTCTTGAGCAAGATGAGTTTACCGCTGATTTGACTTGGCAGAACAATACCGGTGACATCAATGAATACTTCGTGGTGGAGCGTTCTACTGATGGCACTAACTTTACGCCAATTGCTCAAGTGGCCAGTGATTTGACAGATGCTAATGTGACCGCTTCTTATACTTATAAGGATGCAGAGCCTGTTGAAGGTAAGAATTACTATCAAGTAATTGCTGTGACTAAGGACAATAAGAAGTTTGTTTCTAACAAAACAGAAGCTATCTTTGGTAATAGATCTGACATTACCTTATTCCCGAATCCTGCCGGTGAATACTTTATGATTGACTTGCTACCTTACAAGGGTGCAGAAGCTACCATTACTATTGCTAATCAACTAGGTCAAGTTGTGAAAACAATTAACTTGGATGAAGTAGATGCGGCTCCACTTAGAGTCAATCTTGAGCAATTTATCAATGGATACTACAATGTACAGGTTCAAACTGTAGATGGTAGAGCGACAACTAAGAAATTAGTCGTCTCCAGAATGTACTAATTGAATGATTGAATAGGTGGCTTCGGTCACTGCAAAGAGCTCCCTCATCTACTTTTGTAGGTGGGGGAGTTTTTTTTTATGCTGTTGGGTTTCTATTTCGTTGGGATGGATGACCATTCATTCCTTCGGCCTAAACTATTCGTTTTAAAAAAACGTTTACACAGCCAACAGTCAAAGTTATGAAAATACGACTTCCGGAGATCCTACTTATTTGTTTTATGATGGTTACCCAAAATTTACTTTTTGCGCAAGCTGATACCACTCAATCCCATCAGTTTTTTATTCAGATAGAGCCTGAGAACCAACTAGTTAAGTGTGGGCGATACCTAGAGCTGGATACGATGCAAATCACTAAGATTTTCTTTACCAAGACGGACAGCTCTTTATTTTGGACGATGGATGAAGCTTTAGATTTGCTTTTTGCCCGTCAACATGGGAAGCCCTTGTATTTTATTCATGGTTTTTATGGGGCTTCGCCGCCCTTGACCCAACGAACCGTCTTAGCCTTCAAAAAGTTATACTTAAAGGATTCAACCAATGAAACGACCGATATTATTCATTTGGTCTGGGATTCCAACAAGCTAAACTACAAGCAAAGTAAAGAGGCAATTGCCAAAAGCAGAACAAACTTAAGCGATATTTTGCGGAAGGCCGCTCAAAGAAGCGCTAACCAAAAAGTGGATTTGCTATGCCATTCGATGGGCAATCAATTTTTGATGGAAACCATAAAAGGGGGCTTCCTTACGGAAAATGTAATCCACAAACTCATTTTAGCGGCAGCGGATTTTGATATGACAGATTTTGTGGTCTATCAACAAGGGCTTAGTTTTGTGGCTGATAAGATTTTGGTATTGTACAATAAGAAAGATAAAATATTGGCAGTAGCCAGACTTCGTAACGCCGAAAGACGGTTGGGGCAGCGGCTACCCAAAACCAAGATTTTGCCATCATTTACCTTCATTAATTGCTCCAAAATGAAGATAAACCACAGCCTGATTGCTAAATTGAACCGGCACACCTATTTTTTGGCTAGTGATGAAGTGCGCCGGCAAATTCATTCTTTTTTGCATACTCCCAAAGATAAAGTCTAAAAGTAACAACAAATAACAATTTTCTGCAATTTTTAGGCTAAATTTGCGCAAGCTATGCCCGGACGGCATTTTGTGCGGGCCAAAAGCTAAACATTTACAAAGCTACCTCTGTAGGGAAAAACGTCTAATCATGAAAATCACTTTTTACGGTCATGCCTGTTTTGGCGTCGAAGTGGCCGGGCAACACTTGCTTTTTGACCCTTTTATTAGTGGCAATGAACTAGCCAAAGACATTGATTTGGAAACTATTCCGGCAGATTACATCTTGTTGTCTCATGGGCATGAAGACCATGTCTTGGATGCCGAAGTCATCGCTAAGCGTACCGGAGCAAAAGTGGTCTCTATCTTTGAAATTGTGTCTTGGTACGGAGCGAAGGGAGTGGATGGGCATCCCATGAATATCGGGGGCGTTTGGAAGTTTCCTTTCGGAACGGTGAAGTTTGTGACGGCCAATCATTCCAGCACCTTGCCGGACGGCTCGAATGGCGGTGTGCCCGGTGGTTTTGTCTGTGAAACGGCGGAAGGTAATTTCTATTTTGCCGGGGATACGTCCTTGACTTTGGATATGAAACTGATTCCAATAACTTGTGCGCCCTTGGATTTTGCGATATTGCCGATTGGGGATAATTTTACGATGGGATTTAATGATGCAGCCATCGCTGCGGAGTGGGTTGAAGCCAAGAAAGTCATTGCTTGTCATTATGATACTTTTGGTTATATTGTCGTAGATAGAGATGAGGCTAAGCGGGCTTTCGCCAAAAGAGCTATTGATTTGCGCTTTTTGAATATCGGCCAAACCATCAACAGTAAAGACTTATAAAATCAATTATGGGAAAAGTAGTAGCCATTGCAAACCAAAAAGGCGGAGTCGGAAAAACCACGACCGCTATTAACTTGGCCGCAGCCGTGGCACTTTTGGAAAAAAAAGTGCTCATCATTG
Organism: Saprospiraceae bacterium; assembly: GCA_027009605.1. Taxonomy (GTDB): domain Bacteria; phylum Bacteroidota; class Bacteroidia; order Chitinophagales; family Saprospiraceae; genus HyVt-613. Next base: position 3,667 of record JALVCY010000148.1, on the reverse strand, counting down.
ATGCGGATCCACAGGCCAATGCTTCGACCGGAATTGGTGTCGTCGATTGCGAAGAATTAGCCGGTACCTATGAATGCTTGGTGGACGGGCTCGACCCGGCTGAAGCGATTGTAGAAACCGAAACCCCCAACTTATACCTAATCCCTTCTTCTATTGATTTGGTCGGAGCCGAGATTGAGTTGGCCAATGTGCCGGATCGGGAGCGGGTGATGCAGCATTTTGTCCAAAAAATCAAAGATCAATTTGATTATATTTTTATAGATTGCTTGCCTTCTTTGGGGTTGATAACCATCAATGCGTTGACGGCGGCAGATTCTGTGTTGATTCCCGCTCAATGTGAGATTTACTCCTTTGAAGGTTTGAAAAAGCTAAAAAATACAATTAATTTAGTCCAAGAAAACTTGAACAGCGACCTACAAATTGAAGGCATTATCTTATCCATGTATGATGCGCGCTTGCGTTTGGCTAATATTGTCGTCAATGAGGTGCGTAATCACTCTGAAGACTTTGTTTTTGATACGATTATACACCGTAATTCTAAAGTTGCGGAAGCGCCGACACTCAAACAACCGGTCATCATGTATGATGCTACGAGCAAGGGCGCAACGAACTTTCTGAACCTAGCGAAGGAGTTTCTCTTACGCAATAATGACTCCATATAAACCCCGGTGACACGCACGAAAAAAAAGAAGAAAATGGCAAAAAAGACAAAAAAAGATTTAGGAAAAGGGATTCGAGCTTTGTTGGGGGACGATAGTAAAACAACCACCAACCGGACACCCAAAAAAACTTCTACGCCACTGACGGATGTTCAGGAGATTCTGCTTTCGCAAATCGAACCCAATCCATTTCAGCCTAGAACGGACTTTTCTGCAGAAGATTTAGAGGAATTGGTGCAATCCATCAAGACTTATGGCATCATCCAGCCCATTACTTTGCGGCGGTTGGCGCCCAATAAGTACCAGATTATTTCAGGGGAACGTCGATTTAGAGCCTCTAAAATTGTTGGTTTAGAAAAGGTGCCGGCTTATTTGCGCACGGCGGATGACCAATTAATGCTCGAAATGGCCTTGGTGGAGAATATCCAAAGAGCCGACCTAAATCCCATGGAAGTGGCCATCTCTTACCAACGCTTGATAGATGAATGCGGCCTGACCCACGAAACGCTTTCCGAAAGGGTCGGTAAAAAGAGAAGTAGTGTGACCAACTATTTGCGACTTCTAAAACTTCCCCCGCAGCTAGCCCAAGGACTCAGAGAACAAAAAATAACCATGGGACACGCCCGGGCTTTATTGGGCATTGATGACATTGCTGTCCAATTATCCGTCTATGGTGAAGTCCTGATGAAAGAGTTATCTGTGCGCAGTACCGAAGAACTTATCCGTACCTTCAAAGAGCCTGCTGTCAAAAACAAAAAAACTAGCAGCCCGGCCTTGTCGCCAGAGTATAAAAAGGTAAAAAAAGATTTGGAAAGCAAACTGGAGACCCAAGTTAATATAAAAGTAGATAAAAATGGAAAGGGGGCGATTGCGATTCCATTTTCTAATACAAAGGATTTGAATCGTATTTTGGACATTTTGGATATTTAACGGTACGTTTGCTCCGGAAAGTCTAAACTCATTGTTCAAGCGTTTAACTGTTTCTCATAAACAATTGATTATCAATACTTTAGGTTGGGCAGTTGAACAGTGATAAAACTTTCCAAAAGTTTTAAACTTTTGGAAAGTTATGTACAAATTTTAGCAATCTATAGCCAAGAATTTGTAGCGTTTCTTAGTGTTATCTAAAGTGCTCTTAGTGGTAAGGAAAAATGTAATGCCTACCCATAAGGACATGAAGTTGTCACAAAGAACTCACTAAGGTATTGACTGTCAATAAGTTAAAATCCCAAATTAATGTGTATTTTGGTTCTTTGATAAATCCCATGACAGACCGTTTTGATAATAAATTCTAATTAACAAAGTGACACCAAGTATTTAAAGATTCTGCCATAAAAAAAGCCAAAAATCCCCTTTGGAAATGCTACCGTACAAACACAAGTCGCATGATAGAAATCAATATATAGTCAGGTAGATTTTCATTGCTTTGCCGTTAGTTTTCTTTGCCGTTGGTTTTACTTTACCGTTGGTTTTAACCAACGGCCTAGAAGTAAACCCAAAAGGGGCTTTAGCCCCATTGATTGACTAAACAAAAATAGAAAAAATGCGGCTAAAGCCGGTCTCCTGCTTAGCTTTGGTCCGTCAGCTAAAGCAGACGGTAAAAGCTAAAGCAGATGCGATGCTTAACTTCAACATTTTATGGATTTAAATATTTTGCATTATTCTTGGAAATACTCATTATTCTCGGGATTTGTCAAAGAACCAGAAAGTTTAGAAGGTTGATTCGCTCGCAAGCTTCGCTAGTTGAGTTCTCAAAATGGGATGTGACACCTGCTCATAAGGATGCTCGTGCCGGTCAATATTCCAAAATTTCCTATCTTACCGACCTAAATACTAACCAATGAAAATAATCGACCTTAATTTTTTAGACCATACGGACACCATTGCGTCTTTTTTACTAGAATCTAATGACGGTTTGGTTTTGATAGAATCCGGTCCTTATTCGACGTATGCGCATTTGACGCAAGTCCTAAAGGAGATGGGGGCTACACCGAAGGATGTCCGACATGTCTTATTGACGCATATTCACTTGGATCATGCCGGTGCCGCTTGGGCTTTTGCCCGGTTAGGGGCGAAGGTATATGTTCATCCCAAAGGCTATAAACATCTGGCTAATCCGGAGCGGCTTTGGGCTTCTGCCAAGCGGATTTACCAAGATGAGATGGAATATTTGTGGGGAGATATGCAAGCGATTGACGAAAGTTTGTTGTTGGCGGTGGAGGATGCTGTGGATTTGAAAATCGGGGGGCTGAGTTTTACTTCTTGGCATACGCCCGGTCATGCAGTACATCATATTGCTTGGCAACATGAGGAGGGCATTTTTACTGGTGATGTGGGCGGGGTTAAAATCGGTGATAACCTAGTAGCGCCACCTTGCCCACCACCGGATATACACTTGGAAGATTGGAAAGCCTCTATCCGGAAAATCCTAGAACTGCACCCCCAATCCTTGTATCTGACTCATTTTGGGCGGGTCCAAAATGTGGAAGAGCATTTGGCAGAATTGGAATTCCGTCTGGATAAATGGGCGGCTTGGATTTATCCGTATTTTGAAAAAGGAACGCCTGCGGAAGAGATTGTGCCACTTTTTCAAGCGTTTAGTGTCGAAGAGATGAGAGCTGCTAATGTCTCGGAGCCGGATGTGGAACGTTACTTGAAGGCGAATCCTCCATGGATGAGTGTGTGGGGGTTGATGCGGTATTTTGCTACCCGGGAGGTGTAGGGGCTTTGGGCTGGCGTGGTTGAAGAAGTTGATTCGCTCGCAGGCTTCGCTAGTTGAGAAAGTTGAAGAAGTTGAATCGCTTCGCTGGTTGAAGAGTTGAGACGTTCGCCTTCGGCTCTCTAGGTTGAGAACTCGTCCTACGGACTTCGTGGTTGAGAGCTTCGCAGGTTGAGTAGAAATGGGCTTTTGACTGGGATTATACTTCATTATTCGAAATTCGGGATTCTGCATTCGATATTCTGTTAGTTTTTTTGTCTTTGGTCTTTGGGGGGGCGCCTGTGGCGCT
>JALVCY010000147.1 GCA_027009605.1 Saprospiraceae bacterium | reverse complement strand
GGTTGAAATGCACTCAATTCAAATATGGCGAAACTGTATCATTGTACTTTTGGCAAATTTGGGATACTTCCTCCCCCAAATTTGCTGAAAAATCCTGTAGTTATTTTGGCAGTAGACCGGGCAAATTTGACCACTCCAAAGGGGGAAATACACGACTTACAACTGCGACATTCAATTAGAAGATTATTGAATATTTGGTGGTGGTGCTAGATTTTCTGAAGTTTTGTTACGGTTCAATTAGATATTATAAGCCACTGATAACCAAGTAATTATAAATTCCATCAAAGCAAATTCATAACTAAACTATGCCTGTCGTGTATGCCTGTCGTGTATGTATGTCCCGCATGTACCACGCTGGGGGGGCAAATTTGCCACCTGCCAGCCCGATTACTTCCGGAACTTAAAGCAAATTTGGGGGGGGGGAACTAAAGAGTGCGTGACATAATGTGGCATTTATAATGTGTTCAATTGTTCATTTGCCTTCGGCGTTCAATTGTTCAACTGACTGATAATCAGTTGAACAATTGCACAGTTGAACAATGAGTCCACTCTGAAAAGTCCACACTGCCATAAATTAAAGCACGGAACAAAATTTTATTTGGTTTACCATAAGTCCCCACTTCTTAGGGGGATTTAGGGGGTTAAAATAAAAGAGAAAACCAAATAAAATTTTGTGGTCTCAAGAACAAACCACTACTTCCGACTTTTCGGAGTAAGCTCAGCAATTTAACAAAAAAACCATCGCAACAGATAATGAGTCAATCATATTACATTTCCCACTATTTGTCACACACTCAAAACTAAATAAAAAACCATGAGCCTAAGTTTTTATGTCTTTCCGAAAACATACGCCCAATACAAACTATCGAAAAGGGTCAAATGGGGAAAAACTCCGACTGCGCCCCGTTAGAAAAATGTCACAAAAAAAGACCGCCCAAAATTGGGCAGTCTCTTTTGATTGTTTGTTTTGAAGTGTATTACTTTTTCAACAAATCTCGAATTTCTGTAAGAAGTACTTCTTCTGGAGGAGGACCTGCCGGTGCTTCTTCTACAGGAGGTTTCTTCGTCTTGTTGTATGCCTTAACGATTAAAAACATAACGAAGCCTACAATTAGTAAGTTGATGATTGTGTTAATCCATTCTCCGTACATGATGGCATTTTCCGGCTTTGCTATTTTACCGTCAGCGCCCATTACAGCTTCATCAAGAACAATTTTCATGTCTGCAAAGTCTAATCCGCCGGCAAAGTGCCCAACAAAAGGCATGGCGATTTTAGAGACAAATGCATTGATTACTTGACCTAAAGCTCCGGCCATAATTACAGCCACAGCAAAGTCAATGACATTCCCTGTCATGATGAATTCCTTAAATTCCTTTAACATAGTTAATTAGTTTTAGTTTTGCAATGTCACAAAGGTACATAAATATTTTAACTTTTCTTCAAGTCTTGACGAATTTTATTCAAAGCAGATCCTGCCTTGACCCATTCTATCTGTTGGGCACTGTAGGTATGGTTTACTTTGAACTTGTCTTTGGAGCCATCTGCATGCTTGAGTACGACGGTTAGCGGTTCTCCCGGAGCAAACTTATTGAAGCCCAAGATATCGACCCAATCATCTTGTCTGACCTTGTCATAGTCCTTTACATTAGCAAAGGTCAAAGCTAGCATCCCCTGCTTTTTTAGGTTAGTTTCATGGATTCTGGCAAAAGATTTTACAATTACCGCCTTGACTCCTAAGAATCTTGGTTCCATGGCTGCATGTTCTCTTGAAGAACCTTCTCCATAGTTTTCTTCACCAAATACAACAGTACTGATGCCTTTTTTCTTATAAAGCTTTGCAGACTCAGGGACTTCCATGTACTTGTCTTTTACCAAGTTTAGGACTTTGTTGGTTTCACCATTAAAGGCATTGACAGCACCAATCAACATGTTATTGGAGATGTTTTCCAAATGTCCCCGATAAGCTAACCAAGGGCCGGCCATAGAGATATGATCCGTAGTACATTTTCCTTTGGTCTTAATCAATACCCGCATGTCCTTGAGCTCTTTTGGTGTAATCGGCTCAAAAGGCTTCAATAATTGGATACGATTAGATTTTTTGGAAACTTTGATTTTTACCTTGCTTCCATCTTCAAATGGGGCTTCATAGCCCGGGTCGTCCACTGCAAAGCCTCTAGGGGGGAGTTCTTTTCCGACCGGAGGGTTCAATTTTACTTTACGCCCATTTTCGTTGACCAGTTTATCTGTTAGCGGGTTAAAAGTCATGTCTCCGGCAATGGCCATGGCGGTCACAATTTCGGGAGATGCAACAAAGGCAAAAGTATTGGGATTGCCATCTGCTCGCTTGGAGAAATTCCGGTTAAAGGAAGTAATGATGGCATTCTTTTTATTCGGGTTACGTGTTTTGCGATCCCATTGTCCGATACAAGGGCCGCAGGCATTTGCCAAGACCATTGCCCCCATATCTTCAAAACTCTTCAAAATGCCATCTCTCTCTACTGTGTACCGAATTTGCTCAGAACCGGGCGTTACGGTGAATTTTGCCTTAACCTTAAGGTTCTTTTTTACAGCTTGCTTGGCTATCGAAGCAGCTCTTGTCAAATCTTCGTATGAGGAGTTGGTGCAAGAACCAATCAATCCGACTTCCATTTTAGTTGGATAGTCATTCTTTTTGACGGCTTCCGCAAATTTTGAAATAGGCCAAGCCAAGTCCGGAGTAAACGGCCCATTCAAATGGGGTTCAAGTTTGGATAGATTGATGGTAATGACTTGGTCAAAATATTTTTCCGGATTTTTATAAACTTCGGGGTCTCCGGTCAAATCTTTCTTTACCTTGTCTGCTAATTTGGCCACATCTGCACGATTGGTAGCTTCCAAATATCTTTTCATGGCCGCATCATAGCCAAAGGTTGAGGTGGTCGCTCCGATTTCAGCTCCCATATTACAGATGGTACCTTTTCCCGTTGCCGAAAGGCGCTTGGCGCCCGGGCCGAAATATTCAACAATAGCTCCTGTGCCACCTTTTGCGGAGACAATACCGGCTAGTTTTAAGATAACATCTTTGGCGGAAGCCCATCCACTCAAGGTGCCGACCAATTTGACACCGATAAGCTTGGGCATTTTAAGCTCCCAGGGCATGCCTGCCATAACATCCACGGCATCTGCACCACCGACACCAATGGCGACCATGCCTAAGCCGCCGGCATTGACCGTGTGCGAGTCAGTGCCAATCATCATGCCCCCCGGAAAGGCATAGTTTTCCAAAACAATTTGGTGAATAATACCGGCGCCCGGTTTCCAAAAGCCAATGCCATACTTGTTAGAGACATTTTTTAAAAAATCATAAACTTCTGAGTTGACATCTTCGGCGACCTTCAAATCCTTTTTTGCACCGACCTTGGCTTGAATCAAGTGGTCACAGTGCACCGTGGAAGGGACAGCTACTTTGTCCCGGCCCGCCATCATGAATTGTAAGAGTGCCATTTGTGCAGTGGCATCTTGCATGGCGACCCGGTCAGGAGAGAAGAAGACATAGTCTTTTCCACGCTTATATTTCTTTAACTTAGAATCAGGATGGAGATGCGTATAAAGAATTTTTTCCGCAAGGGTCAAAGGTGTTTTTATTTTCTTCCGAACCTTTTCCATCTTTGAAGGTAGTGCCTCGTACACCCCTTTAATCATGTCTATATCAAAAGCCATATTTTTAGTTTTTTTGTGTTAAAACAAGTTACAAAACTACATATTAAATACCAACTAGCCTAATGTTTAGCCGACAAATTGATGATTGGCGCTAATATGTAGCTTCGAATACGTATCTGCAAGAAAACTGTTTGGTTAGCGGGAGCATAAAGCACTAGGGACAGAACTTAGAAGAAAGGCTTCGGATACCACCTAAAATCGTAATTATTGGAGAGAAATCGTGTTAAATAAGCTTTAATGATGCCAAAAAAAAGGAAAACACTGACTTTTGTCATTAAAAAACACTTTCTTTGTATTCCTATTTTGTAAAATTTCAAAAATAAATTTCATGAAGAAAGTTCTTTTTCTTGTTGCCTTCTTTAGCTTGGCCTCTATGGTAAGCGTAAGTGCACAAACTAAAACAACCCCGGATGCACAAAAATTGACTGCGGCTATCAAAGCAGCGAAAAATGATCCTAGCATCATCCAAAAAGTGGGCGCTGACGGGCAAATTACTTTTAAGCAAAAGTCTGTTTGTTCTGAGTCAGGCCGGGTTTCTTACAAGCCTGTTCAATATAATGCAGAATCTAAATCTTGGACTGCGGTCAAAGGTGGAAAGTCTTGTAGCGGTAAAGCAGCCGGTAAGGCTTGCTGTTCTAGTAAGAAAGGCAAATCTTGCTCCGGCAAGAAAGGTAAATCTTGCTCCGGTAAAGCCAAAAAGTCTTGTGGTAGTAAAGCCAAAAAGTCTTGCGGTAACGGAAAATGTGGCGATGGAAAATGCGGCGGTTGATTAACCGGTGAAGCAAAAGAAAAGCCATTCTCTTTTGGAGAATGGCTTTTTTTTGTCACTTATCATTCCAGTATTTATCGTGAGCTCAAGCCACCTTTTACCTTTGGTTCAATTTGTCCTTCGGACGTTCAATTTGCCCTTCGGGCGTTCAATTTGTCCTTCGGACGT
>JALVCY010000146.1 GCA_027009605.1 Saprospiraceae bacterium | reverse complement strand
AAACAGGCACAAACCCGGATTCCGGGTATCTCTTTAATTTCATTTTCTTTGCTTTTACCGTCTGCTTTAGCTGACGGACCAAAACTAAGCAGGAGACCGGCTTTAGCCGCATTTTTTCCTAGAAACTTACGCCCATTACAAATAATCGAAAAGGGGCAATGGGGACAAAACCCGACTGCACCCGAGACATAATTAAATAAAATTGGGACTCCCCATATCCATTTCAAAGATTTTTTGTAATTTCACAACTGGAATGGAAGAATCATCAAAAATATCGCCTGCTACTTCCAGAATAGACCAACTGGAGCATGAACTGCATCTCAAAAAATTGCAGATGAACAGCCTTTTGGCTATCACCCAAGCCATCAATAATAATGTCAATGAAGAAGGACTTTATGCCATGTATCGCTCCTTTGTGACTTGGGATTTGAATGTCAGTAAATTGGCGCTATTTGTATTGACCGATGGGAAATGGGAAATAGCAACTCAAAAAGGCATCACTACGGTTTCTATCGATGATGAATTAGACGCTATCATCCAGAGCTTCCGAGAGCCATCCAAAATAAAGCAAGATCTCCATCCCTTTTTGGATCAGTTTGGCTTTGCCATCCCGGTACGCCACAAAAGTCAACCCATTGCCTGTGCTTTTCTTGGGGGGATTCAAGAAAATAGCGCTACTTACGATAAGATTCAGGTCATCACCGCCATCACCAATTTTATTGCGGTCGCCCTAGAAAACAAACGACTTTTTCGAGCCAAACTCGAACAAGAACTCATCCAAAAAGAGTTTCAATTGGCTTCGGAGATTCAAGAAATGCTTTTACCCAAGAGCTTGCCTAAAACCCCGGCTTTTGAGCTATCCAAAATCTATCGCCAACACTCACAAGTCGGCGGCGATTATTATGATTATTTCCATTTGGACAATAATCGTTTTGCTTTTTGCATTGCGGATGTAGCGGGTAAAGGGATTAGTGCTGCCATGTTGATGGCCAACTTTCAGGCAATCCTAAAGGGCTTGGTATTCCAAAAATCGACGCTCAAAGAACTCATCGAAGAACTCAACAGCAGCATTTTTAAAGTAACCAAAGGCGAGCGTTTTATCACCTTTTTCATTGGCATCGTTGACTTCAAACAGCGGCATCTCATTTATGTCAATGCCGGCCATATTCCTCCCATTTTCATCCGCAAGGATAAGATTTCTACCTTGCGGAAAGGGTGTTTAGTCCTAGGCGCCATAGAAGAGCTGCCGACGATTGAAATCGGGTGTGAAGATATTTTTGAAACCAGCACCATTTTTACTTTTACGGACGGGGTCACCGACATCACGAATGACCAAGGCGAATACCTACTTGATGACAAGCTATTTGGTTTTTCTAGGGAACATTTCCACCTTTCTTCGGATGAATTTAATCAGGCGCTTTTCCGCTTTGTTAATGAGTTTAGACAACATCAGCCTTTTCCCGACGACTTCACCGTTTTGACTTGTAAGGTCAAACCTTGAAGAGATAAAACTTTCCAAAAGTTTAAAACTTTCGGAAAGTTCTTGTATCGTAAGCAAATAAAATTTTGTTATTCCTTCGAGCTCTAATGCTAGGCACTTTGGGGAGCGAACTCAACAGTCAAGCCAAAAAAAACCAGCCCCTATCGCCCAATCACCAATATTTTTTTCGCAATCCCTGAATTCATCTGAACGGTAACCAGATACATACCCGAATCTAACCCACTGACATCCAAATACTTAGATGGCGCATCATAGGTACGAATCATTTTTCCCGCAAGGGTATAAATAGCCACTTGCTCTATTTTGTCAGAAGACGAATGAAAAATGGCCACTTGATTGATGGCCGGGTTTGGCGCAAGCTGCACTTCACCCTGTATGCTGCGAGTTTCAATAGAAACCACATTGGAGAAATCTGTTTGACCATCAAAGTCCGTTTGGACAAAACGATAGTAATTCAGTCCTGCAAAAGGCGAAGCATCCACTGCTTGATACGCCGTCGGCTTCGAGCTATTGCCATGACCTTCCACCCAAGCGACAGACTCCCAATGCTCCCCATCCCGGCTTCTTTGTATTTCAAACCCTTTATTATTGTGTTCTGAAGCGGTCACCCATTTTAACAAAACTTGGCGACCGTCCAAGCGGGCACTCAACGGCTGCAATACTTCTATCGGTAGGGGAGCAGCCGGACACTTATCTTTGAATGGATTACCATCATCATCACAAGGATACTTATAAGTATTTTCATTGTAGGCAAAAACGAAACTATTGTAATCGGTATCCAAATTCGGGAAAGGCCCCATATCCGGATTCGTACCTAAGGCCAATCCTTTTGCGGAAGCCACCCCATTGAAAGTCCAATCCATCATCGCATCCAACGGCCTGAAAATAGCATAAAAATCCAAGGCATTATATTGAGCCATCGTCACCAAATCATGATGCGTCGAGTAATGATAACCATCTTGATCCGGGCCGCCCAATACCTTTACATAATTTTTTTCTGAATCCGGAATATTTATTTGATGAAACAAGTAATACTGAATCCTGGGACTAGTGTTACCCGGCGGATTATTGCCTATGTCATGATCATCTTCTTCCCAAATTTCCACACGGAGCTTGCAATCATCCGGATAATCTGCCAAATATGCTTCCGTCATTTTAAACCCAATCCATCCTGCTACGGAAAATAAAAATTTGGCATTGGCACCATAACCATGATCGACGTAAAACTTATGTCCCAACCAAAAAATATCGCCACCTCCCAAAGAATGTCCAAAAAATCCAATCCTTGTTGTATCGATGATGTTCAAATCACCTGCATTTGCGCCGGTATTTTCATCAATAGCCTGATTCATACCTTCATACAAGGCTGCTGCCCAATTAGAGCTCGTAGGATAAGGCGTAAAAACCACGCAATAACCTTTGCTGGCGATAAAATTCAATAATGAATCAAAGATTGAAGGACTATATTGCTCATAACCGGATGCAAATAAAACCGTTGGAACCGGCCCTTGTACATCTGAAGGATAACGCATCGTCATCTCAACGCCACCATCTCCAGAGTCAAATCCATTGCTAAGCAAATAGGTATTATCAAACTTTTTTTCAGCAATGGGGTGATTCCCAAAAGCGCCGTAACCATTGGTAATTTTAGGATATGGCCCTTCGTATGCTTGCGCAAAAAGAGAGGCATTCAAAAATAGAACACCAAGTAGAAGTAAAAAATTTTTCATTAGTTGTGCTTGTTTTATGACTTTAATTTTGGTATCAATCAAGTCCTGTTGTTATTGTAATTTTGGCACTTTCTGAAAAAACATTCCAAGACAAATTGTATTTAATTTGGAATTATATTTTTTCAGAGAGTCCAACAAAAAAAATTCAAATCATTAGCCATTTACCTTTAACCAAACCAAATCTGGCTAACCGTTAAACGGTAAAATCGTTACACCGGAATACCGGATTCTAATAGTCGGGGGTTATTGATGACGATTCGACAAAGGTAGCTACCCTTTTTCTTTAATGACTGTAACTAATATCACGAAGACCGTAAATTAAAACGCTCAGTTTCATGGACAGTGCAGCTAAATCCTTCACCCATAATACGTAAAAGCCTTGCAATTACCCTAACGGCTCACCAAAAACAGCAGTAATGAAACAAAAATAACCTACCCCAACCTACTTGTTCTTGATTCCTTTAATGTGTTGAGTTTGCTCCGAAAAGTCACTACAGCCAAGAATTAAAGCAGGGAACAAAATTATATTTGGCTACAAGCGTGGTGTCGCTCCTACGGAGCTATATCCCTACTATTTTATTTTAGTCTTTACCAAGATATCGCCCCGATGGGGCTCAGGCATGAGCACCTAGGCTGTGCCTTCTCTGTTGCCAGCCCCGTAGGGGCGACACCTTATCTCGGTCGCACTAGTTATAAAGAAACCAAATAAAATGTTGTGGACTCAGAAGCAAAATTCTAACTCCAGTTTTTCGGAGTAAACTCTGTGTTCAATTGCACAGCTGAACAATTTAACAAAAAACCAGTCGCAACAGATAATGAGCCAATCATGTTATATTTCCCACTATTTGTCACACACTCAATACTTATTTATTACAGAGTCTATTGGTAAAAAATCGCTTCAATACAAAACATTTTGTTTTTAATAAACATCATAACTCATTGATTATCAATAAAACTGAAACTTTTGTTTGATTTATTTAATAAAAACATAGAAAAAAACTTGCATAATTAAAACTTTTCGTTTTACTTTGCACTAATCAAAGAAACACAGTGTTTTCAAATCGTATTATTGTTTGATTTATCATACAGCTTTCGCAAAAAAGAAATAATGTGTTTCAAATTTAGGAACTTAAAAATTGAAAAAAATGTCAAAAGGAACTGATGCCAAGCTCAAAGCACTCGAACTAGTCATGAGCAAACTAGACAAGACTTACGGAAAAGGTACAGTCATGCGTCTCGGCGAAAAAAAGGTACAAGATGTCCCCGTTATTCCTACGGGCTCTCTTGGCTTAGACATCGCACTAGGTGTAGGTGGATTCCCTAAAGGTAGAATCACCGAGATCTACGGACCGGAATCATCCGGAAAAACGACCTTGGCCATTCACGCCATCGCCGAATGCCAAAAACAAGGCGGTACAGCCGCTATCGTTGATGCCGAACATGCCTTTGACAGAAATTATGCCGAAGCATTAGGGGTAGATATTGACAACTTGTTGATTTCTCAGCCTGACTTTGGAGAGCAAGCACTTGAAATTACCGAAGGTTTGATTCGCTCCGGTGCTATTGATATTCTTGTGGTGGATTCTGTAGCGGCCCTTGTACCCCGAGCCGAATTAGAAGGCGAAATGGGAGATGCGAAAATGGCACTTCAAGCCAGACTCATGTCTCAGGCACTTAGAAAATTAACCGGAGTCGTCGGTAAAACCAATACGTCTTTGATTTTCATCAACCAATTGAGAGAGAAAATCGGAGTCATGTTTGGCAATCCGGAAGTCACGACGGGTGGTAATGCTTTGAAGTTTTACTCTTCCGTTCGGATTGACATTCGCAGAAACGGGCCGGCCATCAAAGACAAAGACGGCAATGTCACCGGTAATCGCGTAAAAGTAAAAATTGCCAAAAACAAATTGGCACCACCATTCCGTATTGCCATGTTTGATATGGTGTATGGTCAAGGAATTTCTAAGACCGGAGAAATCATTGATTTGGGTGTAGAATATGATATTATTGGCAAAAGTGGTTCTTGGTACAGCTATCAAGATGTAAAAATTGCCCAAGGACGTGAAGCTGCTAAGCAATTCCTGCTCGACAATCCTGATGTGGCCTTAGAAATCGAAAATTCGGTCAAAAAGGCTATCTTGGGCGAGCCTGAAAAAGATGCCAACGAGCAAGCAATCGAAGCTAATTCAGAAGAATTAGTAGAAGCTGACGCTTAATATATACTATGAACTCAAGGATCTCTCAAAACTAGGTTCCTTCCCCATTTTTGAGACAAGTTCCTAAGTTTCTTTTCCCTTGCCCCGGCCTTTGGCCGGGGTAATTTTTTGTTATTTCTTACTTATCAAACATTAACCCAAGTTGAATATATAGTGCTTTAGCTTTTACCGTCTGCTTTAGCTTTACCGTCTGCTTTAGCTGACGGATCAAAACTAAGCAGGAGACCGGCTTTAGCCGCATTTTTTCTATTTTTGTTTAGTCGATTAATGGGGCTAAAGCCCCTTTTGGATTTGCTTCTAGTCCGTTGGTTAAAACCAACGGTAAAACAGGCACAAACTTGGATTCCGGGTATCTCTTTAATTTCATTTTCTTTGCTTTTACTGTCTGCTTTAGCTTTTACCGTCTGCTTTAGCTGACGGATCAAAAACCAAGCTGAAAGACGGCTTTAGCCGCATTTTTATTTTTTTTGGGTAACCAAATGGGGCTAAAGCCCCTTATATTTTTACTTCTTGTCCGTTGGTTAAAACCAACGGTAAAACAGGGTAAAGTTAAAACCAATAGTAATCAAGACCTACGACTTTCCATTGCCCGTGGCGCACATTTGCTTCGCTCATTTGCTACATCTTGCAACTAATCCGGACAGTTGTTCGAGCCAAGCCCATTAAGCGGCTTGGGTAAGTGCTTAGCAACGAGCTAGTTTGCTTCATTTTTTCACCTTCCAATTGCTCTAATTTTGCATATAATTGAGCATTTGAAAATCGATAGTGCATTATCTGGGCAATAAAAAAGAGTTTGAAGCTGAAGCTCCAAACTCTTTCTAAAAGATAGATTATTAATCTCTAAATCTAGTTCAAATTAAAGGTATCAGGAGCTAAATCCGGATTCACTTTTATAGAAACTACCTTAAAGACTAAAGGTGTCGGACCAAATCCTGAAATGGTCATGGTATGTGGAAATTTAATCCCATCTACTTCCTTGTAATCACTTAATTTGGTGATTACGCTTTGCCCTTTTTTGGATGTTTCCATTTCTTGAATTTTCAAACCGGTCTCAGCATCAAAATAAAGAAACTCCGATACATCCTCATCGCCGGTTACCCTCATGACTTTGTATGCTTCTTTACCATCAACGACCTCAACACTTTTTAGCTCTAATTTTGTTCCGACATCACCATAGCTCAATTCCTTGAAAGGTCTGCTATCCAGTTTCAACTTTTCAAGCTCTTTTTCTCCTAAGTCTTTTTTCTGTCCCATGGCTTCTTGATAGCCTTTACCATGGCTATAAACCATAGTTTGTACGGGTTGAGCCCCCACCATCATTCTAAAGACAAATTGATCATCAGCGCTTGATACGGTGACCATTTTCAACGTCTGACCTTGCATAGAAGCATCGGCAATAACCTGCAGCGTTTTCACTTTCTCCAAAACATCTTTACCGCCGATAGCATCTAAGTACTTATTGATTACTTTATCGACAGACATACCTGCAATGGAGCGCTTGGGTGGCTCTATTTCTTTTCCTTCTGTATCATAGAAGTGTAAACCACCGGCCGGAGTCATCCTCTTCAACTTAGGCACAATATCGTCTTGATTGCCCACAATGATGATGTTAGACTTAGCAGGTTTGATGTATTTCTTGGACATAGCCAAGACATCTTTAGGAGAAACTGCGCTTAATTTTTTCAAATAGGTAGCATAATAATCCTTTGACAAATTATACTTCATCGTATTCAGAGCAAAGCGAGCAATGGTGGACTTGTTTTCCATCGAACGCGCAAATTGACCTGCCAAAACAGATTTTACACGTTGTACTTCAGAAGCTTCCGGCTTTTCAGTAATCATTCGCTTCATTTCTTTGATAAACTGAATTAATGCACTATCCGTCACTTCGTTTCTCACATCTGCTCCGGCAGAAAATGACCCGATATAGCGATCAGAACTAATGGAAGACCTTGCCCCATAAGTATATGCTTTATCTTCCCGCAGATTTTTATTTAAACGGCTACCAAAGAAGCCCCCTAGCAAGGCATTAGTCACTCTAGCTTTGATGGCATCTTCACTTCCCGGCTTTAACTTCAATGGATAAGTAATCGTAATCTTAGACTGTACCGCTCCCGGCTTGTTTACAAAATTAATGGAAGTGTTTTTAGGAAACTTCACCTTGGGCATATCCGCTTTTGGAGCCGCTCCTTTCTTCCAACTACCAAAATATTTCTTAGCTAAGCCTTCTAATTCCGTTTTGGTCATATCTCCTGTGACCACCAAATAAGAAATATTGGGGATAAAGTATTTTTGATAATAATCAATACAATCCTGTCTAGTCACATTAGAGACCGTTTTTTCGTTAACAATTTCTCCGTAAGGGTGATTTTTGCCATAATTCAAGACCCCGGCGACATTCGACGCAATGGCCCCCGGATCATCCTTCGCTTGTTGCAAAGTGGAAATAGTCTGTTTTTTAGATTTCTCCAATTCTTCTTTTGGGAAAGTTGGATTTAATAGGACATCTGACATAATGGACAACAACTTATCCTTATGCTTGGTCAAACTATTGCCATAAATGCCACGAGAATAAGCAGATAGTCTCGCACCAATAAAATCAATGCTCTCATCAATTTCTGCCTTAGTCATATTCTTTGTCCCGGTCGCCAACAAATCCCCTGCCAAATCAGCAACACCCGCCTTGTCTCCTTCAAGTACAGGAGGACGATCAACACTTAAACTAAATGAAACAGCCGGTGTGTGATGATCTTCTACCAAAATCACCACCAAGCCATTCGGCAGTGTAAAGGTCTCATAATCACCAAGTTGAATCACTGGGGCAGGCCCTGGTTTGGGGGCCATTTTCCGAAAGGCATCCGGATCAGTTTGCTTTGTTTGGGTCACTGTTGCGGTTTTGGGAGAGCAGGCGCTCACCATCCCAACAACGGCCAAAAGCCAAATTATTTTATTAAACATCTGTTTTGTTTTTTATTTTTTTAAAAAAAGCCATCCTCAAAAGAAGAGACTATGGGGTCTTGGTTTTTGGTAAGTAATACAATACGACCCGGTGATTCGGATCATAATACTTTTTGGCCACTCGAAGGATGTCTTCTCTAGTGACGGCCAAATACCGATTCAACTCCGTATTTATCAAATCCGTGTTCCCGTAATAGACATAATAATTCGCCAAGTTTTCGGCGATACCAACCATTCTTTCATTGCCTTGGACGAAAGCACTTTCCATCTGATTTTTTAGCTTCTGGAATTCCTTCTCAGGGATTAAATCTGTCCGAACTTTATTGATTTCTGCATCCATACTCTCCAAAACATCTTTTGGACTCACCCCCATGTTGCTAATTCCGAAAGCAATACCGGCTCCCATATCCTCCATCGCCAAAGGGAAACTACCCACATAAACCGCTTTTTGCTGTTCATCTACCAAGGCCTTATTGAGCCGGGAACTCTTGCCACCTGCCAATAACGTATTTAGCATCTCTACAGCATAAGCATCTTCAGTGCCTTCTGCGGGTAATTGATAAGCTAAGATAACTGCCGGCAATTGAATATTATCATATACCGTATCTACAATCTCCTTTTCTAAAGGCGGCTCTTGAATATTCGGACGATACATTTTTCTAGTGCCTTTCGGAATCGTCCCAAAATATTTCAAAATATCCTTTTTGGTCTCCTCAATATTTATATCGCCAGCCACTGACAATACAGCATTATTCGGCACATAGTAGGTCTTGTAAAAATTAACATAATCTTGCTCCTCGGCAGCATCCAAATGAGCCATAGAACCAATCACCGGGTGGTGGTAAGGATGCTTACGAATCAGACGCTTCATGGTCTCTTCCATAACGGAACCATAAGGTTGATTATCAATACGTTGGCGGCGTTCTTCCTTCACCACTTGTCTTTGAGTTTCTACCCCTACGCTATCTACTTTAGCATGGTACATTCTTTCGGACTCTAGCCACAAGCCCAGCTTCAATTGATTGGAAGGGAAAACTTCGTAATAGAATGTCCGATCTTGGGTCGTATTGGCGTTATTCATGCCGCCTGCATTTTCGATGTACTTATCGAATTCTCCTCGTTTCACATTCTCAGAGCCTTCAAACAATAAATGCTCAAAAAAGTGTGCAAATCCGGTACGGTTCAAATCTTCATTCTTAGATCCGACATGATACAACACAGAAACTGCTACAATTGGCGTTCGGTGATCTTCATGCAGTATCACATGCAATCCGTTGGGTAAATCATACTCTACAAACTCTATTTTATTCGTCTGGGCGTAGCCGGAAAAATAAAAAACAGCCAAGAGTATCGTTAAAATCTGTTTTAACTTCATAAGACTTATATTTGGCAGGTTATCCTTGATTAAGGGCCTTGTGATAAAAGAAACTCGATAGTCAAAAACTACCGAAATGGAAGCCAAATGTAGCAATAAAATCAGGAATAATAGGCATTTTTAGACAAAAATCACCTTTTCATCGAAGAATAAAATACAATAACTCATCAAACAAGTACTGCCCACACCCTACATCTTGATGACATAGAAACGCAGGCAAGTATTGGTTTCATCTCCTCTAAACCATTTTATCGGCACAAGATGAGCTTGCGAAGGCATTGGGCTTTGCTTTAAACTCAAACCCCATGGCCATGATATAGCCCATAGCTTCCCGAAGCGCAACATTAGATTCAAAATTGGGGTCAGTATTGATATCTGCATGGACTTCCAGCCCTACATGATGCTTATCCAAAATATCACAAAGCGAATAGGCCACTTCAATAGAACGGGAGACTTCTAATATCATTCGTTCTTTCAGTCCCATTTCACGGACTAGCTTGTCCTTACTGACAAACATAAATCCGCCTTTCTTTTCTCTCAAGAATACGATTACTGTCGCAAAATTAACCGTTCTTCCATAGACTTGGGAGTCCGTTCCGATGTACACTTTGAGCTTATTGCCCAGTTGTTTTTCGTGCATAAGCACGTCTTCTACCGCCGTAACGATAGGCTTTTTAATGGCTTGTCCATTTAACCGAGTCCATTTCATGTCTATAAATATTTATCCATATTAAGAAAGGTTATAATCCATAACCCTTCCTTAAAATCATATTAACTACTGCACTTTACCACCCACTAAGATAAGCAAAAAAACAATATAAAAAAAATAACTTTCGTCAGCCCCAAAAGCTATTTCATTAAAAAAGGACAAAATATTTTTATAATTAGTTCCAAAGCAGGTATCATTTTGCTAGATTTTCGCAGATTTAATCCCGCAGATTTACGCAGATTGTTTTCCCGCAGATGTTCGCAGATTTAATCCCGCAGATTTACGCAGATTTGTTTCTTTCTTGGCAACTCACTACTCATCTCTCACTACTTCCTTTTTCCGCAGATTTACGCAGATTTGTTTTCCCGCAGATGTTCGCAGATTTAACCCCGCAGATTTACGCAGATTTGTTTCTTTCTTGGCAACTCACTACTCATCTCTCACTACTCACCGCTTTCTTTCTCGCTGATTCTCGCAGATTTATTTCCCGCTGATTCTCGCAGGTTTTTTCTTTCTTGGCAACTCACTACTCATCTCTCACTACTCACTACTCAACAAGATAGAAGGCGACCGTCTCAACTTCTTCAACTAGCGAAGCTTGCGAGCGAATCAACTAGCGCAGCGAATCAACTTCTTCAACTTTTTCAACTAACAGAATATCGAATGATGAATAACGAATATCGAATAATGAAGTAAAGACCCCAATAAACACCCATACCGTCTCAACCTGCGAAGCACTCAACCCGAAGTCCGCATCCACGATAGTAATCGGGACGAGTCTCAACCTAGGGAGCCGTAGGCGACCGTCTCAACTTCTTCAACTAGCGAAGCTTGCGAGTGAATCAACTAGCGCAGCGAATCAACTTCTTCAACTTTTTCAACTAACAGAATATCGAATGATGAATAACGAATGCCGAATAATGAAATAAACGAAGCCAAGAACAAACCACCACCGAAGCCAAAGACCAAAAGCGCCACAGGCGCGCCCCAAAGACCAAAGACCAAAAGCAGCTTGCTGTGCCCCAAAGACAACAGACAAAAAAACTACTCCTTTAACTTATTAATGTACTCCTCAACCAGCATCCTGTAATAGGGTCGGAGTGCCGGAGAGACGGTTTTAAAGGATTCGACTTCGGCCTTCCGCTGTTTGATATACTCTTCGAGAGAAGGCGGAATGGAATGCTTGATTTGGTCAGCTGTTTTGGATTTTCTTTTATTGTCTTTCTTTCTTTTTCTTTCGGCTTTTTCGGCTTCGAGCAGGCGGGTTAGGATATCTGCCTGGCGTTTGAGCAATTCGGAATCCAATTTTTTATTGACCAATTTGGTTTCGACTTCATCCATTTTTTTAATCAAATCCTGTAAAGCCTTATCTCCTTTTCCTTCACCTTCTTTTTCTTGTTCGATCTTGCGCAAGGCTTCGCGGAGCGCCGCTTGCTTGGCAGCCATTTTGGCAAATTCTTTGCTGCTACCGCCTTTGCCATTTTTGAGCTGCTCTTTCATTTTCTTCATTTGCTCATTTAGGCTTTTTTGACCTTTACCAATTTTGTCCATGGGGACTTTACCGTCTTTGCCTTTCCCTTGTCCCGGCTTTTGACAAGCTTGGTTGCCGGGCATCATAGAAGCCATTTGTTGTTGCATTTGCTCCATGGCTTCAGACAACATCAACGCCAAATCATTCAAATTCTTCATCGTTTCGTGCTGATTCTGCCCGGCAAGCGTCACTTGGCGTTCTTCCAGTTGTTTGAGAGAAGATTTGATTCCTTTTTTGATATCGGACACTTTATCCATGACAAAGGACTCAATTTTTTCATTACGCTTCGCCAAAGCACGAAGGCTATCTTCGACTATTTTAAAATCGTCTTTCAGCTTAAATTGATTTTCTACCAGCTTGGTATATCTTGGCGTATTTTTGGAGACTTGACCAAATTCATCTTTGATATCTTCTTGGTCAAAAGAGAGTGTGACTAAATTTTCCAGAATCTGCCGCAATGTTTCCATATCTTCCATATTCTCTGCAGCGGCTCCGGACATCATACTATTGGACATTTCACCGGCCATTTTTTTCATTTTTTTGGCGGCACTTTTTTGTTTTTTGGCGGCTCCTTGATTTTGGTTTTGATCTAGCTCTTTTTGGCTATCCTCCATATCTTCTTGGATGTCGTCCATATTCTCATCTTGCTTTTCCATTTGCATGGGGCGCTCCAATTCTTGATTCTTTTTTTCGAGCTCCTTTTGCTTTTTCTCTAGTTCATCGAATTTTTTATTCAATGTTTCTTGCTCTTTTTTCAGTTCTTCATTAGACTTTTCTTTGTTTTCCGTTTGCTTGGCTAAATCTTCTTGTTTTTTGGCTAACTCTTCTAATTCTTTGATTTGATCCTGCATCTCTTTCTCGACTTCAAGCTGCTTAAAAAGCTCTTCCATCCGATCCATTTCTTGCTCTAACTCTTCATTGGACATTTCAAAATCTTCCATCTTTTCGACGGCGTCTTCCTTATTGAGTTCTTGCATCAACTCTTCAATCTGCTGCATCAATTCTTTCATCTCATCGCTCAGAGCTTCTTCAAAAAGCTTTTGCAATTTTTCCTGCTTCTCTAACAGTTGCTCATCGGGTTTAGAAATTTCATTTTGATTTTTAATATTTTCATCCAATTGATCTTTGGCTTTTTGAATTTGTTTTTGGAGTTCTTTCTGTTTGTCCAAGAGTTTTTCCAAATTCTTTTTTTCCTGCCAATCCATTTCTTTTTGATCCAAGAGTTTTTCACGAATCTTCTTCATTTCAGCCCGCATCTCTTTGCTGTTTTTCATAGCATCTTTGAGCGTCTTTTTGATATCGTCGTTATTGGCTTGCTCTTGTTTTTTGAGTTCTTCGGCAGTGGCTTTGTGGAAGACCATCAGGTTAGTACGTGCTGATTTAGAGCCATTTACGGCATCATTATCAAATACTTCAAAATAATATTCCAGCTCGTCCCCCGGCTTTAGATTAAAGCTATTTATATCCAATACATAGTCATAGACAGCTGATTTTCCGGAAGGATTAACAATAGATTTTTTGACCAAAGGCGTCTTTGTGCCATCTTCACTTTTTACGGTATAATTAAACGTCAATCGAGTCAAGCCATAGTCATCTCCCGCTTCCCCGGTCAAATAAATTAAATTTTTATTGGTGCTATCCGGAAAAACTTTCAAAGAAATCGTAGGCGCCAAATCAGGAATAACAGATACTCGATACTCCATAGAATCGGCCATTGGCAGGCGCTCATTGGAGACATACAATTTATAATAATCATCCCTTCTAAGCTTGCGCGAAAAATAAAAATTTCGTTCGCCTTGTCTTTTTGCGAAAGCCAAACTATCCGCACGTCCAAATCTCACCTTAATATCATCCGTATTATCTGCCGCAAAAGACCATTTTGCGAAAGTGCCTTCCGGAACGGATAAGTCCCCCATATTGGTCACCCGCTCATCCTTGCGCTGGGTATAGGCCGGATAGTCCAGAAAGACGTCAAATTCTAGAATATTAGGCTTCTTTAAGACGGTCAATTTCTGTTCAGGCGAGACGACCCTTCCGGAAAAAAGTTTAAAGTCTTGATCTTTTTGGAGATTGTGAAATTGATAAGAGAAATGCCCCAAAGAATCTTTTTTCAA
This sequence comes from Saprospiraceae bacterium, assembly GCA_027009605.1. GTDB lineage: Bacteria > Bacteroidota > Bacteroidia > Chitinophagales > Saprospiraceae > HyVt-613. The sequence continues at coordinate 1,160 of JALVCY010000146.1, read as the reverse complement.
GCGATACTGAATACCATCCAAATCTATAAAAACCTCATTGGGTACGACCTCGCCATCAATCCCAACTTCTAAATCAAAATCTTCAAACTGCACCGCTTCCATCTTTTTATTCAACACCTTAAAATCAAAAGGCGCCGGCCGCTTAAAGTCTTTATCATTTTCAACCAAACGCTCCGTACTATCCCGAATCACAGAAGGCGCCCCGAACAACAAAGCCAAAAGCAACAACAAGGGAGGCAAACTATAACGCAGATATTTTTTATTTTTACGCAAGTCTATGGCCTTCCGGAAAGGTAAGAGCTTGATTCTTTCTGATTTTTGATTGATGGATGCCATGACCAATTCGTCATCTACCATAGCACCTGCATGATTTTTCAGCTGCAAAATATTAATCAACTTATCTTGGACATCAGAAAAATGCTCCCCAATAATCTTAGCAGCTTGCTCATGCTCAATGACTTTGCCTAGCCTAAAAAACTTAGTTGCCGGCCGCAAAATCCAATAGAAAATGCTAAAAAAAGAAGTCCCTACAAAGGAGTAAAAGAGTATTTTACGGGTGGATTGACCAAAATAGAAGAAATATTCTAACACATTGATTAGAATAAAAAAGGCAAAAACAATCCCTATCGTGTACAAAAAGCCGCGAATCAGCTGATTGACGTAGTATTTACGGATAAAAGCATCCAATTTTTGGATTAACTGGTCGTAATTTGATGTCGTATTAGTCATTTTTGCAATTTAGCTCTTTTTCGGTGCTAAAATAACGTTTTTATAGGGGATGTGTTGCGGAAATCTCCTAGTGGGGCGGCTGCACCCTGACTTCTCGCTTTTTTGCGCAAGCCTATCACCATTAAATCAAGCAAACTATACCAAAATTTTGACTCACCCCGATACATAGACGTCCAAAACGTTTGCCAACCGACAAACGAAGCCTTTTTTGCCAAAAACCAATTAATTTAATCCAAAACATTAGTCCCAAAACCCATATCTTTGACAGACTTTATTATTAATCAAAAAGTAACTGTTTAGATACCCACTATTTTGGTCAAAAAATGCCCTTTTTGCGCCTGTTTTTGCTAAAATTTTTTCACGTAGCCCAGCTACGCTTCAAAAATTGTAGCTTCAACATCCACAAAAATGCCTATTTTTTGCCCTAAAAT
>JALVCY010000145.1 GCA_027009605.1 Saprospiraceae bacterium | reverse complement strand
CTAACCACTAAGGCAATGAACGGTGTAACGGTGTAACGGTGTAGCGGTGTAACGGTGTAACGGTATAACGGTATAACGGTGTAACGGTGTAACGGTATAACGGTATAACGGGCAGGCAGCCAAGAAAACGTCCCCCTTGAACGCCGAAGGCACTTGAACGCCCGAAGGGCAAATTGAACGTGCGAAGCACAAATTGAACGCCAACATGTTGATTATCAGTGCTTCAGTTGAACAGTTGAACGATTGAACAAAATCTCCAAACAGAATAAAAATCGGCGGTTTTGCATCAGAGTCCTTTTCGGAGTGAACTCCTCGTTAAACCTGTCATACCGTCATAGCGTTACACCATTACACCGCCATACCGAATTTACAAGATAGTACTTTCCACAAAACCTTGCTTCTTCGGGTGATCCGTATTGTAGTGGAGTCCCCGGCTTTCTTTTCTCATAGAAGCAGACTTGGTCGTCAAGTAAGCTACGGTAATTAGGTTTCTTAGTTCGACAAGTTGCGGGGAGAGAGTTGTTTCTCCATACAGCTTTTCGGTCTCTTCATAGAGTAGATGTAGGCGGTCTAGCGCCCGTTTTAGACGGACATCTGTACGGACAATCCCAACGTAAGCGCTCATTGTCTCTTTTAACTCTTTCAAGCTTTGGGTGATTAGGACGAGCTCTTTAGGGTCTGTCGTGCCATCTGCGTTCCAAGCGGGAATATTCGTTTGGTGTTTGAATTTATCGACGACTTTGCCGGCATGTTTGAAAACCCGATGGGCAAAGACCATGGCTTCGAGCAGGGAGTTGGAAGCTAGTCGATTGGCACCGTGAAGGCCGGTGCAAGTTGTTTCGCCTACGGCGTAAAGGCGATGAATGGAGGTCTGTCCGTGCGGGTTGGTTTGAACACCACCGCACATATAATGGCAGGCCGGTACAACGGGAATATAGTCTTTGGCAACATCTACCCCGATGGAAAGGCATTTGTCATAGATTGTCGGGAAATGGGCTTTGAATTTGTCAATATCCAAATGGGTACAATCTAAATAGACAAATTCGTCTCCGCGTTTTTTCATTTCGTTGTCGATGGCTCTGGCTACGATGTCTCTTGGCGCTAAGGATTTGCGCTTGTCATACCGGTGCATAAATAATTTGCCATCTTGAGTGCGGAGTTTGCCTCCAAAACCACGAACCGCTTCAGAGACCAAGAAGGAAGGATTTTCTCCGGCCGGGTTAAATAAAGCAGTGGGATGAAATTGGACGAATTCCATATTGGCGACCCGTCCATTAGCTCTATAAACCATGGCGATGCCATCTCCTGTCGCTACTACGGGGTTGGTTGTTGCTCGATATATTTGTCCGGCGCCACCGGTTGCCAAGACGGTGATTTTGGCAAGAATGGTTTTTGTTTTTTTTGATTTTTTGTCGAGCACATACACGCCATAACACTCGATATTAGGGGTGACCCGGTTGACGTAATGTCCAAGATGGTGCTGAGTGATGATTTCTAAGGCAAAATAATGTTCTTTGACGGTGATATTTTTTAGGGATTTGGCTTCTGCTAAAAGCGCCCGCTGAATCTCCCATCCGGTCAAATCTTTGTAGTGAAGGATGCGATTGACGCCGTGTCCTCCTTCTCGACCTAAGTCGTATTTTTTATCTTTGTTTTTGTCAAATCGGGTTCCCCATTTGATGAGTTCTTGAACTCTTTTAGGGCCTTCTTTGACAACAATTTCCACGACTTTTTCGTCACAAAGTCCATCGCCGGCATCCAAGGTGTCTTCGATGTGTTTTTGATAATTATCGACCGCTTTGTTCCAGACAGCTGCTACGCCTCCTTGGGCATATTTGGTGTTGCTTTCGCCTTTGACCGTCTTAGTTAGGACTAATACTTTTTTGTTGGGGTATTTTTTGGCGGTCTTGATGGCGAAGGTCAATCCGGCTACACCGGCGCCTAGGACTAAAAAATCTGTTTTGATCATTTTTTTTCTTCAATTGAAATGAAAGAATCATAGCGCTAGGGCCGTGACGCTATGATGCTAGTTTAATAAGCTTTTGCAAACAAAACCCGTTGTTTGCTTGGGTTTCCGGTCAATACGCAGACCCCGTCTTCCAATTCATTATCCAAAGGGATACATCGGATAGATGCTTTGGTTAGTTCTTTGATTTTTAGTTCTGTTTCGGTCGTACCGTCCCAGTGAGCGGAGACAAATCCGCCCTTGTTTTGGATAACGTCCTTGAACTCATCAAAAGAATCCACCTTTGTAATACGCTCATCCCGAAAGGCTTTTGCCCGCCGGAGTAAATTTTGCTGAATATCTTCCAAGAGTTGAGCAATATATTGGTCTAAACCATCTAGGGGGACGAAGGTCTTTTCTTTGGTATCTCTACGAGCCACTTCCACTTGTTTCTTGGCTAGGTCACGTTTTCCAATCCCGATTCGTACCGGAATGCCGTGCATTTCATATTCAGCAAACTTAAAACCCGGACGTTTTTTCTTGTCTTGGTCATATCTGGCTGTAATTCCGTTTTTGCGCAAGCTATCCATAATGTCAAAGGCGACGGTGTCAATGTCTTCATGAGGCTTAGGAATCGGAATGATGACGACTTGGTAAGGGGCTAATTTTGGCGGAAGTACTAAGCCTTGGTCGTCTGAGTGTGTCATGATTAATCCTCCCATCAATCGAGTCGATACACCCCAAGAAGTTGCCCACACATACTCGAGTTTATTGTTTTCCGTAAGGTATTGAACATCAAAAGCTTTCGCAAAATTTTGCCCTAAAAAATGCGAAGTCCCTGCCTGTAACGCTTTACCATCCTGCATTAAAGCTTCGATGGTATAGGTATCTTCTGCACCGGCAAAACGCTCGTTGGCGGTCTTGACACCTTTGATAACCGGCATGGCCATATATTCTTCTGCAAACCGGGCATAAACATCCAGCATTTGGCGTGTTTCGGCAATCGCTTCTTCGCGGGTAGCATGAGCCGTATGTCCTTCTTGCCACAAAAATTCAGCGGTACGAATAAACGGACGAGTTCTCAGCTCCCATCTAACCACATTTGCCCACTGATTAATCAGCAATGGCAAATCCCGATAAGATTTTATCCAGTCCCGGTAAGTATTCCAAATAATGGTCTCCGAAGTCGGTCTGACGATTAACTCTTCTTCCAATTTTGCCTCCGGATCCACTACGACTCCATTGCCATTGGGGGCATTCATTAGGCGATGATGGGTGACGACGGCACATTCTTTGGCAAAACCTTCAACATGCTCCGCTTCTTTGCTCAAAAAACTCTTTGGGATGAACAGTGGAAAATAGGCATTGACATGACCGGTCTCCTTAAACATTTTGTCTAGCTGGTCACGCATATTTTCCCATATCGCAAAGCCGTGTGGCTTAATGACCATACATCCCCGGACAGCTGAATTTTCAGCCAAATTGGCTTTTTTGACAATGTCCAAATACCACTGTGAGTAGTTTTCTTCTCTGTTGGTGATCTCTTTTCCCATGAATTTTTCTTTATTTGGCCATCAAATAGCCACATTTTAACATTTTTAACACAAATCTACTGTATTTTAATAGGTTATTAACAGTAAATGTGCTGCAAAAGTAATAATTTCGTACTGTAATAATGAAACAATGTTTCTTTCAACCAAAAATTTTAGATTGATCACTTGTTATCGGTCTTTAAGTTGCCTAAAATTTCAGTTATGAAAAATATGAACTTCAAACTAATCATGATTGCGCTAATGGGGCTATTTGTCTCTACTTCGCTTTCAGCTCAGGACGATATGTATTATCAGCCTGGCGATGATCAATACTCTTCAAGTACCTATTCTTCTAATAATACCAACGATGACAACGATGAGTATTATGAAGAAGATTATGATAATGACAGTGAATATGAGTATTATTATTCTTCTCGGATTCGAAGATTTCACAGGCATAATCGGGGATTCGGGTTCTATAATAACTTCTATGTTGACCGTTATTTTTATGACCCGTTTTATGACTATGGTACAACCATCTATGTCGTCAATGACTACTATAGGCCTTGGCGCTTGAGAAGACGTTACTATAATTCTTGGGCTTGGAATAGACCTGTTTTGACAGTGAATGTCTATAATAATTATGGATGGAATTCTTGGGGTAGTTATCCTTATTACTCTTATAGTGACCCATTCTCCTGTGGATATTATGGCGATAGTTATTATGGTGGCAGTTATTACGGTGGAGGGTATGGCTATTATGGTAACCACTACTACAGCAATAACTACTACACTAATAACCACTACTACTACAACAATCGCAATAATTATTCAGATAATAAAGGTGTGCATTACGGCCCGCGTCACTACTCTTCTGTAAGAAAGGCAGCCAAGGCAACGGGTAGTAGAAGTGGAGCCGTACAAGGTAGCGGCAGTAGTAGAAAACCATTTAACACGGCGACAGGGACTTATGGTAAGGTCAGAAAAGATAGCCGAGCGCCTGCTGCCGGTACACGCAAAGTATCTAGAGTGCCGAAGTCAAACGATGCTCGAAGACCGACCACGCGAAAAAATACAAGAAGAGATTTTGGGGACAAAGTGCCTAGCCGTCAAGAGCCTAAAACAGTACCTACTCGGAAAGCAACTAGAAGAACTACACGAAGTTTGGAGC
>JALVCY010000144.1 GCA_027009605.1 Saprospiraceae bacterium | reverse complement strand
ATCAGGTTTTTTCTTTTGTTTGGCTTTTCCTTTGGGGAGCTTGGCGGTCGGTAGTAGCCAAATTTATTTGGCTATGTAGCAAAGAGCGCAGCGAGTTTGCGCCACGGGCAATTAGCTCAACTAAACTTTCCAAAAGTTTGAAACTTTTGGAAAATTCATTTTTAATTTTTTCGACGACTTTTCCCCTTCCGTCGCCGGCTACTTTTTCCTTTTTTGGTGGGGTATGTACTCGTTTTTTTCGTACCCAATAATTTTTCCGCAAGGTCTAACCGACCCAATTGCCTTAATTTAGCTTTGATTTTCTGCCGGAATTCACTCTTATACCAAAAGAAAAACTGATGTTGGGCATCCCGCTCTTGACGGGTTTTGGCGGTGTACATGGGCTTCAAACTATAGGGATGCACCCCCGAATAATAAATGACCGTCGCCACCGTCATCGGCGTAGGCGTAAATCCTTGTACTTGCTCCAAACGAAAACCCAAGTCCTTCGTTTTGGCCGCAAGCTCTGCCATATCTTCTTCTTGGCAACCCGGGTGACTAGAAATAAAATAGGGAATCAACGGCTGCTTAAGACCCGCTTTTTTGTTGTAGCGGTCATACATCTTTTTAAACTCAAAAAAGAATTTGAAGGAGGGCTTCCGCATAATCTTTAAGGTCGTATCGGATGCATGCTCCGGCGCTACTTTCAACCTTCCGGAAATATGGCGAGTCACCAACTGCTCCATATATTTCCGGATACTTCGATGGTCTGCTTTTTTATTAAATTCTTTGACCAACAAATCATAGCGAATCCCACTCCCGATGGTGGCTTTTTTGACCTTGGGATGAGCATCTACCTTGCGGTAAATTTGAGTCATCGGGTCATGGGAAGTATCCAAATTAGAGCAAACCACCGGCGAAATACAAGACGGTGCCTGACACTTATCGCAGATGGATTGAATCCGGCCTTTCATGCGATACATATTGGCAGAAGGGCCGCCCAAATCTGTGATATATCCCTTAAAATCAGGCATTTGTGTAATGGCATCGACTTCCGTCAAAATGGATTTTTCGGAGCGGGAAGAGATAAATTTTCCTTGATGCGCCGAAATCGTACAAAAGCTACACCCCCCAAAACAGCCCCGGTGCATATTCACCGAAAACTTAATCATCTCATAGGCGGGAATGGGTCCGCGCTTATTGTATTTGGGATGGGGCAAGCGGGTAAAAGGCAATTCAAAAGAAGCATCAATTTCTTTTTCAGTCATAGCTTGATTGGCCGGATTAATGACCAGCCAATCCGCCCCTATCTGCTGCAAAATACGCCGCCCGAATATCTTATTGGATTCGATTTCCACCGTCTTAAAATTAGAGGCAAAGACGATTTTATCTTTTAAGCAATTTTCGTGGCTATTCAACTGGACATCTTCCCAAGGCACCTTGGGTAGCGACTCATTGAGCGGTGTCAAAAAGGCGGTCTGCTTTAGCGTTTTTATTTCCTGAAAAGGGACTCCTTGGCGCAGTAGATGGAGCAACTCTACCAAAGGCTTCTCCCCCATTCCATAAATCATCAAATCTGCCCCGGTCGTCTTTAAAATCGAAGGCATCAATTGATCCGACCAATAATCATAATGCGTCACCCGCCGCAAGGAAGCTTCTATCCCCCCAATCAAAACCGGCACATCCGGATACAAATCCTTTAGTATTTTGGTGTAAACCGTTGTCGCATAATCCGGCCGAAAACCTTTATCTCCATTGGGCGTGTAAGCATCTTGTGAACGGCGGCGTTTGTTGGCGGTGTAGTGATTTATCATCGAGTCCATATTGCCCGAAGTGACGGCAAAGAAATACTTCGGTCGCCCAAATTTCTTAAAATCTCGTAAATCATCATTCCAACTAGGCTGCGGTACAATCGCCACCCGAAATCCTTCCCGCTGAATAATCCGCCCAATCACAGCCGCCCCAAAGGCCGGATGATCCACATAAGCATCTCCGGTAATCAATACCACATCGACTTCTTCCCAGCCGTGATATTGCAGCTCTTTTTTGGTGATGGGCAGCCACTTGGACCAATCTATGCGTTGCGTTGATTTCATTGGTCATTCAACTGATGGGATGGGGAATGGTTCATTTGAGTTTCGGTATTCCGGTTTAAGGGCGACCTAGATTACCCACCAAGTATATTTTTATAGATTCTTGCTCATAATAAAAAGATACTTTGGTAGTTTTAGCTTAGATTTGTAGCGTAAAAGAGAGCATAATGACAAGAAGTTTTGGAGAGTACATAGACGGCACACCCTATAAAGTAGTGGATGAACGTGTGATTCGGGCAAGTGCCGGCATCATGCTATTCTTGGGACTCATAGCCTTTGTTAATGGATTTGTATTGAATAAATTCGATATTATCCCCTTCATTTCAGGATTTCTAGCTTTAAATTTCAGTATCGGGCTCTTTTTGAATCCGAAATATGCACCCACTTATTTTTTGGCTAGTCGCATCGTTAAAGGACAAGCAGCGTTGCCTATTGGGGCCATACAAAAGAAATTTGCTTGGTCTCTAGGCTTGTTGATGTCCGGGGCTATATTTGGGTTATCTTTGATGTTAATTACGGATTCGAGCTTTTTTAAGCCGGTATGTTTCTTGTGTGTATGGTGTTTGGCATTTTTGTATTTTGAGTCTGCTTTTGGGATTTGTGTGGGCTGTATGCTCTATCACCAATTTTTGGATTGGAAAATATTAAAAAAACCGGACGTCAAACCCAATTGCATGGGAGATTCTTGCGATGTATAGGTCATTATGAAAAGATATTTCCAACTTCAATACCGTATGGCCAACCGCCATATTCGTGCTTTTGGGATTCCCCCTTTAGTTGGTTATGTTGTTCTATTAATAGGATTTGTAGGTTTCTCATTTTATTTTTTTCAAAAAGCAGGCTGGGCTGTTTATATTTATGTATTATTTGGTTTGAGCTTCATCGCTAAATTCAGCCGGAGACCGCGCAATGATTTATTAAAAATTAGCTTTCGCAAAAAGGAATACCGTACTATACGGATAGTCGAGAATCTTCTAACGGCGCTCCCTTTTGCTTTATTCTTAGCCTATAAATTAGAATTATGGGCGATTCTTGGTTTGGTATTCTTAGCCGTTTTAATGGCATCCGGGAATTATCAGTTGACTCCAACCAAGACACTGCCAACTCCGTTTTTTAAGCGTCCATTTGAGTTTACGGTAGGCTTTCGCAAAACATTTTATTGGTTTGGTTTAGCTTATTTTTTGACCTTTATGTCTATTGGGGTCGGAAATTTCAATCTGGGTGCATTTGCGATGATGTTGATGTATTTTATCACATTATCATTTTATTCTGAGCCGGAACAGGAATTTTATGTTTGGATACATAGCATGACTTCCGGACGGTTCTTGTGGCACAAGATGAAGACTTATGCGATTTATTCGAGTCTTCTAATTTTGCCGATAATGATTGCCTTAGCGGTCATTTTTAGCGAAAACATCGGCGTCCTAATGGGGTTGTTTTTTTTAGGGCACATCTATGTCGGACTGGTCATCTTAGCCAAATATAGCGCCTATCCAAGTAAAATAAATATTCCCGATGGCTTTTTGATTGGGTTAAGCTTTATCTTTCCCCCTATATTAATTGCAACGATTCCTTTTTTTTGGCGTAAGTCACGGCACCGGCTAAACTCTTTATTTGAATGATTGCTATAAAAAATCTGTCGAAATACTACGGCTCTAAACAGGTGCTAAAGGATATTAACCTGAGCTTTGAATCAGGCCAAGTCTATGGCATCGTCGGTGAAAATGGAGCTGGAAAAACCACTTTATTTCGATGTATAGCCGGATTAGAAAAACACGAGGGAACAGTCATTTCTGATGTTGATGATTTGCGATACCATTTAGGCTTTCTTTTTACCGAGCCTTTCTTTTTTTCAATGATGACAGGGCGGGAGTACATTCAGTTGCTATGTAATGCTAGGCATGTGGAATTAAAAAGAATAGAAGACCGAAATATTTTTGACTTACCATTAGATCAATATGCATCGACTTACTCAACAGGGATGAAAAAAAAGCTAGCGTTGACGGCGATTCTTTTGCAAGAAAATGAGTTTTTTATTTTGGATGAGCCTTTTAACGGGGTGGACATTCAGAGCAATATTATTATTACAGAAATTATCCAAAGACTTAAGGCTATGGGAAAAACCATCATCCTGTCTTCTCACATTTTTTCGACCCTGAGCGCAACTTGTGATGAAATCCATCTGCTAAAAGATGGTAGCTTTATCCGCAAAGCCAAACAAGATGAGTTTGATTTACTCGAAAATGAGATGAAAGCTGTGACCATTGGACGTAAAATTGATGACTTGGGACTAAAATAATAAGTCTTGCGGTTTAGCCGCTACCCAAGCAGCAGTTTCTTATTTAAAAATCCAATGACCTAACAGCCTGACCAGTAAGGTCACACAGAAAACATTAAGACTGCACTAAGACATCTTAGTGTAATCTTAAGTGCAAAACTAAGTGTCCTAAGTGGTCAGGCGCATATAAAGAAGAGTATTTTTACGCCGAATTGTAACTAAAAACACAAAATAACAGCGCTGAATAATTCTATTTATTGGCATGGAGAACTGTTGGACACAAAAAAAAGCCGCCATT
>JALVCY010000143.1 GCA_027009605.1 Saprospiraceae bacterium | reverse complement strand
CACTTAGTTTTTATCCGTCAGCTAAAGCAGACGGTAAAAGCTAAAGCAGACGGTAAAAGCTATAAAAGACGGTAAAAGCTATAAAAGACGGTAAAAGCTATAAAAGACGATGCTTAACTTCAACGTCATTTCATCCCCAATTCCAAAAAGACAGGCTGGTGGTCAGAAAATTCAAAATCCAAATTTATGACCCGAATATTTTTGGCTTGGAGATTTGGCGAAAGCAAAAAGAAATCAATCGTGGTCACCGGGGTTTCGCCTTTGACGTAAGGGTCTTTTACACTACGATTGGTCGGAAAATCCGGGGCATAAGCCCAAACCCAACCCTCCGGAAAAGCATCTAAAGGAATGGGTATCGCCGTTTTGGTCGTATAACCGGGTTGATAAATCGTCGGCCGGAATCCCGGTGGATTTTGATTCCAGTCACCACCGATGACGACATAATTATTGTTTTGGTAAGCTGATAAGGCTAGTTTTTTGATGAATTCCATTTGTTGTTTTTTTAGCTCCCCCCCCTTGTCAAAGGCAGAATTGTGGACATTCATAACAATCAACTTATGACCATTGGCCAGCGGAAATTCTTGATAGGCGACACATCTATCCAATTGAAAGACCCGGGTCGGCCAAGCATAATTGCCGGGAAGCTGCAAACGGGTAGTGATGTCCGGTTGGTACTTAGAGTAAGTACCTAATCCGCCGACGACTTTGCCATAGACATTAAATGGTTGGAGAACCGGTAGAGGCACTCTTTTGACATTGTAATTGGTGGCAAAACTACCAAAATAGGAAGGAATGACCTCGTGTATTTCTTTGAATTGGTTGCGAAAATAACTCCGTTTGGAGCTGGTATCCACTTCTTGGAGCAGATAAAAGTCGGCCGGATGGTCTTGAATGGTTTTTTGGATACCTTTAAAATAAGCTTCTGATGTAGATTTGTCCGGGCGAATATCGCTTTTACCGGAAGTCAAATTGCCTTCATCTTCATAGAAAAAATCTGACTTTGCCCCTAGGCCGCCATAGCCGATATTCCATATCATAAAGGTCAAGCTACTGTCTTTAATGATTTGGGGCTGAGCAGTAAAGGCGGGCTTTAGAGCTACGGTTTCATCCGGTTGGTAATCGGTAACGGTGGCGTGCAGAATGGCGATGATGACGTAAAGCAAAAAGAGGCCAATGAGGCTCAAAAACCACTTGATTACTTTTTTGGCGGGTGACTTCTTTTTCATGTCTTTTATTTTTGTAGAGATAAACGGTTCAAATTGTATTTTGGAAATAAAAAAGAGCCTTTTTTAGCCAAAATGATTCTTGCTGAACAGTTAGGCATTAGGCAACTATAACCTACCGTAAAGATAAGTAAAAAAACCTTTTGCTTAAAATAACGTATTTTTGCCATACAAAATGCGTTGCCCCCTAGTCAGTGTGGGTTTCACCAGAATTCACTTTTTATGAAAATATTAAAATTTGGTGGCTCTTCGGTCGCTACCCCCGAAACCATCCAAAAAGTAGCCGGTATCATCCGGAACAATTACCGCAAAGGTGAAAAATTTAGTTTTGTGGTTTCGGCCTTTGGGGGCGTCACCGACAAGTTGTTGGCGATGGCACAGACGGCAGCTAGCGGTGACGAGCATTTTGAAACTGATTGGACAGCACTAAAAGAACGGCACTTTAAAACGGTCGCTGACTTGCTGGAAAATCACTATCGAGAAGAAACAGAAGAAAAATTGGATAACCGGTTTAGGAATCTCCTACATGTCTTGAAAGGGATTCATGCCATTCGGGAAGTCACGCCAAGGTCTAAAGATTACATTGTGAGTTTTGGGGAGCGCAATTCTGCTTTTATCATTGCGCAATATCTGACACAACAGGGGATTCCGGCTAATTATTTGGATGCTCGAAAAGTGATACTCACCAACGACGAATTTGGCGGCGCTCAGGTTCAATTAGAGGAAACTTACCGGCGGATACAAGATTGGTTTGAGATTCATCCGGGTTTGTCGGTCATCACAGGATTTATTGGAGCAAACCAAGAGGGCATTACGACGACTTTGGGTCGCGGGGGCTCGGATTATACAGCGGCTTTGTTTGGAGCGGCTTTAGGGGCGGATGTTATTGAGATTTGGACAGATGTAAATGGTATTTTGACGGCCGACCCTAGAGCGGTAAAGGATGCGCATACCTTGCCGGAAGTGACTTACGCCGAGGCGATGGAAATGTCGCATTTTGGGGCTAAAGTCATTTATCCGCCGACGATTCAGCCGGCCTTACGGGCTTCGATTCCTATTTTTATTCGCAATACGTTTCAGCCGGAATTTGAAGGTACAAAAATTAGTGGTACCCGGCAACCCAGCGGTAATTTAATCACCGGAATGGCCTCCATCGGGCATGTGGTTTTATTGACTTTGCGGGGAAGTGGGATGGTCGGTGTTCCGGGTTTTGCCGCAAGGCTCTTTAATTCTTTGGCCAAAGGTGGAGTCAATATTATCATGATTACGCAAGGCTCTTCGGAGCATTCCATTTCTTTTGCCGTAACACCGGGAGAAGCGGATTTAGCGAAAGCTCTGGTAGAGGAAGAGTTTGATTTAGAGATGAACCGAAAAGTCGTCGAACCTGTCAAGGTCGAAAACAACTTGTGTATCGTTGCCATCATAGGCGAAAGCATCAAGGTAAAACATGGGATTTCCGGGACTTTGTTTAAGGCTTTAGGCGCTAATGGAATCAATGTGGTGGCAATAGCGCAGGGCTCTTCGGAGCTGATTATTTCGGTGGTGATTCACAAATCTGACGAAAAAAAGGCGTTGAATGCCATTCATGAGACCTTCTTCAAAGATAGCATTACGCAGATTCATTTGTTTATGGTTGGTGTGGGTCTGGTCGGTAAGCGACTGTTGCACCAAATAAACAAACAGAATAAAACACTCCGGGAAGAACACCAAGTAGAAGTCTGCTTGGTAGGTCTAGCCAATAGCAAAAAAATGACCTTTTCCGAAAAAGGAATAGACTTGAACCAATGGGAAGATGAGTTAGCCAAAGGAGAGCCGGTGGATATGCCGAAATTTATCAAGATGATGGCTGACCTGAATTTGCGTAATTCTATTTTTGTGGATTCTACGGCCAGTGATCGTATTCCTGTTTTTTACGAAAGTATCTTGGAGAAGAGCATTTCTATATCCACACCCAACAAAGTGGCTGCGTCTTCAAGCCAATTGCAATACCAACGCCTAAAGAAGCTTGCACGCTTGCATAATGTACACTATGCGTACGAGACGAATGTAGGGGCCGGATTGCCGATTCTTTCGACCATTCAGGACTTGGTGCGCTCCGGAGATCGGATTACCAAAATTGAAGGTGTATTATCCGGTACATTGTCTTTTATTTTTGGTGCTTTTGTGGAGGGAACAAAGTTTAGTGAGATTGTACAAGATGCCAAGGAAAAAGGTTTTACCGAGCCGGATCCGCGGGTGGATTTGAGCGGTAAAGATGTTGCTCGAAAGATTGTTATTTTGGCTCGCGAGATAGGTTTGGAGATGGAGCTGGAAGATGTAGTCATCGATCCTGTCCTTCCGGAAAATTGTAGCCTAGCACCGGATGTGCCTAGTTTCTTTAAAGAGCTGCAAGCTTCCGATGCCTATTTTGATTCCTTGCGGGAAAACGCTACCCAAGAAGGAAAAGCCCTCCGAATGATCGCTAAGCTGGAAAATAAACAATGTCATATCGGTCTTCAAGCGGTAAATGAATCCAATCCCTTTTACGGCCTTCAAGGCGGTGACAATATGATTGCCATTACTTCCAAGCGTTATTCGCCCTATCCGCTGGTGGTGCGGGGGCCGGGCGCCGGTGCGGCGGTGACAGCTGCCGGTGTTTTTGCGGAGATTGTAAAGATAGGGAAAGATGGATAGGCCCTTCTTGGCGATGGAAGTCCGAAGACTTCCGCCTAAAGACCCAAAAAAAATCCTACTTTTACGCTCACAATGAGTATTTTAAAGAAATTAGCGGGGGATACGGCCATTTACGGACTGAGTAGCATACTCGGGCGGCTAATCAACTATGCCTTGGTGCCATTCTATACCCGTATTTTTGTGGAAGGCGAATATGGAGTCATCTCTGACCTGTATGCTTGGACGGCGCTGGTGATGGTCATTTTTGTTTTCCGGATGGAGACTTCCTTTTTCCGGTTTTACAACAAAGAAGGGGTGGGCGAGAAGGCTTTTCCTACGGCGATGATGAGTGTGGGGTTGGAAGCTATTTTCTTTTCGGGGTTGATGATTTTCTTTTCGGATGCGATTGCGGAGTGGCTGCACTACCCTGGCAAAGGACTGTATGTGACTATTTTTGCATTGATTTTGGGGCTGGATGCGATCTCGGAGATTCCTTATGCCAAATTGCGGGCTGATTCCCGGCCGGTTCGGTTTGCTGCCGTTCGATTGACCAATATAATCGTCAATGTCTCTGCTAATTTATTCTTCTTGGTGGCGATGCCCTGGGTGCTCCGGCACTATGATTCCGGTGCATTACATGATTTTGCGCAAGCGGTCTATCGGCCTGAATTCGGTATTGGCTACGTCTTTTTGTCGAATGTACTGGCTTCCTTGGTGACGTTTTTGATGCTCCTTCCGGAAATATTACGCACCAAATGGGCATTAAACACGACTTTGTGGAAACAGATG